>NZ_FSRC01000003.1:0-300000 GCF_900129785.1 Algoriphagus halophilus | reverse complement strand
AAACTTCTCTTCTGGGTTCAACACAATCTTCTCACAGATCATAGTAGAACCATTGTTTTGTAACTCGAGGATTAGGCCAGGAAGTCCCCAAAATTCAGAAGGTCCATGGCTAACTGGAATTTGATCGGTATACCATGCGACCACTTGTACAGTATCCTTGAATTCTTCCATTTCTTCCATCCCTGTGGAGAACCTTTTGCTGTCTAGAATTTTTGTATAGGTCGCTTTTTGACAGGTATAATTACCAATGGTCTTGGTTTCTCCTGTAAGTTCCCATTCAAATACTTTCAGGTCATCTTTGACCAAAAATTCTTTCCCCATCAAATCCTTCTCTTCCAAGTATTTCTGTTCTGCCAAATTTTTATACAAGACTAAATCACTTCCACCAGTATTAATAACGATTGTAGCACCTCCTGAAGAAGCGGTAGCAGGCCCGGCACCTAAGCTTTCTGCTTGTTTCCAATTAGATTCTCCTTGGTTGAACGTAAGCACATATTCCTTTTCCAGTTGTTTTTTCAACTGTCTTTGAATATCTGCCATAGCCTCAGGAGCCATTTTAGTGCTATCCATTGAAAATTTGATAGTTGAAGAGGATTTGTAGTGGGCAATCCCAGTCAATCCCTGAGCCCTAGTAGTGCTTACTAGGCCCATAAAAACAATAAATCCGAGGAGTAAAATTTTGGTTTTCATATGTATTTTCTTTGATGCAAACCAATAAAAACAGCCCAAATAACTAAGTTAAGCAGTGTTAACGTGTGTTAACATTCGGTTTTTCAATTGATTAGCTCCTAATTTAGCATGGTGAAAAAGCTACAATTCAAGCGGATAGGTATTTTAATAGGATTCACTTTGTTGGTCTCCATCGGAGTACAGATCTATAGAAATATCTCTCAATTCAAACAAATAGAAACTCAACTGACCAAGGATATTCAGGTGAGTTTAGACAATGCATTAGAAGCATATTTTGCGGATTTGGCAAAAACAGATGTGCTTACCTTAACCGATGGAAAGCCACTGCAGCTCGATTTCACAGTTTCTGATTCCTTAAAAGCAGATAGTCTGAACAATAGTTTTTTTCATCGTGTAGGAAAAAGTAAAATGTTTTTCAAATCCTTGGAAACTTTAGAGGCAATTGATTCCAATGCTGCCACCTGGTCATTTTCTGATTCCTCTAAATCCATTCATTTATACAATGATTTAACGTTTGACTCGGCTACAAATATGACAGTAGATGAGCAACATCAGATCAATATTTTTCGAGGATTAGAATCTGCAGATAGTATTCATCGGCTTAAGGCATTGACTAATACCATCATCATTTCTATAACCAGAGATTCTCTGGATTTCGGAAAAATCAACGAGCTATTCCAAGCTGATTTAGATAGAAAAGGAATCAGCATCAATTATGGCTTACTTCAATTTGCCAAGGACACCATTTCCGGTTCCTATAATTATCCAGCCTTGCTGAACATGCCTTTCAAAACCGTTACCAAGTCCACTTTTTTGCCAAGGGGCCAATACTTGGAATTGTATTTCGAGAATACAGCTCTCAATATTCTAAAAAGAGGAGTATTCGAACTCCTTACCTCTCTCTTGTTTTTAGGAATTATTTCTTACGCTTTTTATTACCTCTACCATACTATTAAAAACCAAAAAGAAGTGGCAGAAATCAAACAGGACTTGATTTCGAATATTACCCATGAATTCAAAACCCCTATCGCCACTACACTATCTGCCATTGAAGGAATAGAACAATTTAATCCTACGAACGACCCAGAAAAGAACAAACGCTATCTGGGTATTTCAAAGATGCAATTGCACAAATTGAACTTGATGGTAGAAAAATTATTAGAAACAGCTACCCTGGATTCTGAGCAATTGATTTTGAGAATGGAGGAAATCGATCCCGAACCCATTCTTCGTTCTCTACTTCAGAAATACCAAACCTTGGCCCCTGAAAAGGAAGTAGAACTCCAGCTTCCTGCTCACATCAAGCCAATTTTAGTAGACACCTTCCATTTTGAAAATGTATTGTCTAATCTTTTGGACAATGCGATCAAGTACGGGGGAGATCGTATCAAAATCAGTTTGGATCAAAGCAACCAAACTAAAATTAAAATTTGGGACAGCGGCGGAAAAATCGCCTCCGGCCAAAAAGAAAGAATTTTTGAGCAATTTTATAGAATTCCTCAAGGCAATGTTCATGACGTAAAGGGCTTTGGGATTGGCCTCTATTATGTCAAAAAGATCATTGAAAAACATGGAGGAGTCATCGAACTGGACACTGCACCAAAAAGCACATCATTTACAACCATTTGGCCATGAATACCAAGACAAAAGTACTTTTAGCTGAAGACGAAATCTCTCTAGGAATGATCATCCAGGAAAGCCTGGAAAGCAGAGATTTTGAAGTAGTTCTTTGTTCCAATGGAGAAATTGCATGGGAAAAGTACAAAACCAGCAAACCTGAAATCCTGGTTCTGGATGTGATGATGCCCAAGAAGGATGGATTTACGCTTGCAGAGGAAATTCGAAAAATTGACCCATTCACTCCCATTATTTTTTTGACTTCAAAAGGGCAAACAGAAGATGTGGTCAAAGGATTTGGACAAGGAGGTAATGACTACATCCGAAAGCCATTCAGCATGGAGGAATTGATCGTAAGAATCAAGGCTCAATTGAGTCGAAAACAATTAAAAACCCAACAAAGCGACTGGTTGGAATTAGGGAAATTTGAATTCCATCCTACCAGACAATTATTGAAATTTGGAACTACAGAATCTCCGCTTACCGCTAGGGAATCCCAACTACTCCAAATCCTGCTGGAAAACTGTAATGACATTACCGACAGAAGTTTAATTTTGAATCAAATTTGGGGAGCAGATGACTTTTTTAACGCTAGAAGCATGGATGTTTTTATCACAAAGCTTCGCAAAAAACTTCAAGATGATCCCGAAATTCAAATTCTAAATATCCGAGGGTACGGCTATAAGTTAGTTTGCTAAGTGAGCTAAACTCTATTTTTCCACTGGCAATCTAGCTCCAGTTTCTTCTAACCAGTGTTCTAGCTTGTTTTGCAATTCCTCTGCAATGGCTTTGCGGGTAGAGATGACATTTACTTTTTCCTCCATGTCATAGTTCAAATTATATAGCTCTCCTTCGCTTCCATCAAAATAATGGATCAATTTATAACCCCCTGATCTGACTATGGCATAGGGAACAATATCATTTAATCGATAATGAGGAAAATGCCAAAACAAATCACGCTCCAGTTTTGACTGAGGGTTGGTCAAAGTTTCTTTCAGGGAAATACCTTCCAAACAATCCTGAACAGGATTATCGCCCATAAAATCCAATATTGTAGGAATCCAATCCATGGTAATAATTGGGTTTTCATTGATAATCCCCTCTGGCAAAGTACCGGGCCAACTTACAATGGTAGGAATTCTTATTCCACCTTCGTAAGGATAACCTTTCTGCGATTTTAAAGGGAAATTATTGGTAATGGGGTTTTCATAATTTCCGATCAATCCACCATTATCTGAGGTGAAAATCACTAAGGTCTGATCCCTTAAACCTAATCTTTCAAGCTCATGAATTACTTTTCCTACATTTTGATCAACACTTTCTACTAGCGCAGCATAGGTAGGGTTTCGCTGATTGCCCGGATCTTTTTGCTTGTATTTCTCTACCAATTCCGGTTTACCCATAATTGGCGTATGAACCGCATAAGGTGCCCAGTGAATGAAGAATTTTTCATCTTTCTTCAAATTCATAAATGACACCACCTCATCCCCTTCTCTATCAGTCAAAAACTCTCCTTTTTTCCTAGGTTTCAACGTAGTGATTTCATAAAACTCCCTTGGCTTTTCTGGAAGATAAGGATCGAAATAACTAGGGGGTTGTCCCAAATCATTACCCCCTACATTGACATCAAAACCTTGATCCTCTGGATAAAACCCTTCTTCTCCTAAATGCCATTTGCCAACGTGCATGGTAGCATAGCCCTTTGACTTCATTCTTTCAGCAATGGTCACTTCTTCCAAAGGCAAAAAGCCTTGAATTTTAGGGGTTTTCAAAGGTTTGTCTTCAAAGACTTCATAATCGCCAGGTAAACCTGAAGTGGTTACCCCTTGAAATTTAGCTCGAATCCAATCGGTGATTCCTAATCTGGCTGGGTATTTACCAGTGAGCATGGCAGCTCTTGTCGGTGAACAAATCGCTGCTGCAGCATAGGAATTTGTGAATAATATACCTTCAGAAGCAAGTGTATTGATATGGGGGGTTTCATAAAAATCACTGCCTAGAGGCTCAATATCCGCCCAACCCAAATCATCCACATGAATGATCAAAACATTGAAATCTTTTCCATCTTGTGCAAAAGAGGAAAAGGCATGAAAAATTAAAAGAGTGGCAATCAGTACTATTTTATTCATCAGGATAGATTTTGCCTAAAAGTAAAAATTCCGGAAGAAAACCCGGAATTCTTTTCATTTACTTTATCCTCTTTATTCAGTTTTGACTTGCTATCATCTCCTTCGTCTTGGCTAAATTTTTTCGAAACAGTTCCAAATCTCGATGAGACTCCACTGTACCCAATTCTATCGCTTTTTCATAAAAAGGAATAGCCTCTTCTATTTTCCCAATAGCCAATAACCCGTCCCCGTAGGAATCATACACATTGGCAGATTCAGGGTGGTTTTCCATATTTTTTTTAAATAGCACCTGTGCCTGTTCATATTGATCATGCCTCATCAAACTATAACCTAGCATATTGTAAACTCTCTCAGTTCTTAATGAGGCAGGGACATAGGTTTCTATCCCATCCAAAAAGGCATGAAAGTCTTTAGCGTTTAATTTCAATCCTGCATTCATAATTTGACCGCTCATATCTTCATACATCAGATGTCTGATATTGGATGAAATCTGAAGAGGCTTCTGATAAGGCAATATATTCATAGAACCGGATGACAGCACTAAAGTAGTATTTCGCTTTCCCAACAAGTTTTCCTCGAAAAAGGCGACCTTTCCCTCCATTAACTTTTTGTGAAATTCCTTCGAATCCATTGATAATTTCCCCATCATTGGAAATACATCATTTGCATTCCCAAGCAAAACTGTGGTCTGTTTATTAGGTAATTCTTCGGAGTCCCAAGTAACTTTATTTTCAATTAATAGAGAAAGGAAGGCAGTCACCTCATTTTGTACACCAGATTCAGTATATCTCATTCTTGAATTGAGGAATTCTATGTATTCTGAGGAAATCACTCCTCCATCTAAACCCTCCATTTCAAAATAGTCTGCCATCCCTTGTTGATTATCTAACTCAACAATCGGATCCAAGAATAGAGTGCCAAGTACGTCTTCGGGATGTTTAACAAGAAAATCTTTCGTAATTAACGATCCCCAATTATTCCCAACAAGTAGGTAAGGAGGATCAATTTTCATTTCTTTCAACAAGCCCTCCAGTTCTTCCACCCTACTGGCAATCGTAATAGTTTCGGAAGAAGCTTCAGACTTCCCAATCCCGGCCCGATTATAGGAAAGCACAGGAGCAAAATCAGAAACTTGGTTAAAAACCTGATCCCAAATAGAAAGATTTTCACCAAGCCCAGCTTCAAAAATCACTACAGGTTGAAGTAGTTTCCTTTCTTCCAATCCACTAGATTTGACTTCAACTTGCCGCCCATTTACAGAAATAAGTATAAGCTCATTTTGAGCAAAACCCGAGGATGAAAAATAAAAAAGAAATAACAGGACGAATAGAAAAATATGTCGCATAACAATTGAATTAGTTAGAACTAAAAATTACGAAACAAAATCGTAATTCAAGCCCTAGCAATCAATGTTTTACAAAAATTAACCCTTTTAAACGGATTCATCAGTCCATAAGAGGCAGTCAGTACTTCAAGCTTTTTAAATAGGCTATACTTTTTGGAAGATTCTCAAGCTCATGATCACTTTCGTCTTCTATAAACATGTGTTTGATTCCAATCTTATTGGATTCTCTCAAAATCCCCGGAATATCCAATTCACCTGTTCCTAGAGGAACATCATTTTCCGGACCAGTCAACCCAGTCATATCTTTTGGAGCACCTTTACGGAAATCCTTCAGATGTAAGGATACCCATCTGTCTCCATACTTCTTTAATAAAGACACAGGATCTCCACCTCCAAAGTGCGTCCACATGACATCCATTTGAAGAGAAACATATTCCGGGTCTGTATTTTCAATGATGTAATCCAATAAAGTTCCATTTTCATAGGGTTGGAATTCATAGCCGTGAACATGGTATTTGAAAATAATCCCATTTTCTTTTAAGACTTTTCCTCCTTCATTAAAGGCCTTAATAGCCCGATCAGCATTGGCTTTTGTGAAATCTCCTTTATGAGGGATCCAGGCACACATGACATAGTTGGCACCTAAAGCTTTCACCCGATCTGCTACCGCCTGAGGGTCTTCCTCTAATTGTTCAAAACCAGTACCTGTGGAAGGAATACTTATTCCTCTTTCTGCACATAGTTTTTTAAATTCCTCTGGGGTAAGCCCAGCCGTACCTCCTTCGTATTCAGTAAATCCCATTTCTTGGATAATATCCAAAGTATGCTCTACTCCTTTCGGGAATTCATTTCTAAAAGTATAGGCCGCAATACCCAAAGGAGCTTGAAACAAAGGATCTCCTTTTTTCTGGGCAAAGGAATCCAAAGAAATCGCCATGCCAATGAAGACAAGGATCAGTAGGACAGGTTTATATTTCATAAATCAATCTAAGTTCTTTCCAATTAAAGGTTTTGTTTATTCAATTCTTCTACTGCATGGTTGGCAGCTCTCGCAGTTAATGCCATAAAAGTTAAAGTAGGATTTTGGGTACTGGTACTGGTCATACAAGCGCCATCTGTAACAAATACATTCTTACAATGATGCAACTGATTCCACTCATTGAGTAATGATTCTTTAGGATCTTTACCCATTCTTACCCCTCCCATTTCATGAATATCCGAACCAGGATCTGAATGAGAATCTTCCACTTTGATATTTTTGAAACCAGCCCGCTCGTACATTTCAGTTTGTTGAGCCACAAAATCCGCGGTCATTTTATCGTCATTCTCCTTCCATTCTACTGAAAGAATAATCTGGGGAATGCCGTATTTATCTACTTTATCAGGGCTTAATCTCATATGATTGTCTTCTACAGGGACTGTTTCTCCTTGCATCCAAGCTGCCATCCCCCAGACATCATTGTATTTTTGGTTGAGCAGATTATCTCTTAACTGATCTCCAATCATACCAGTATCAGCACTCATTCCTCTTCCTCCAGACATCCCTATAGAATAACCTCTCAAGAAATCAGTGTCCTGCTTAAAGACATTTCGAAACCTAGGAACATAGGCATGTCCAGGGTTCCTTCCCAAATTGGCCTTATCCAGAAAGCCTTCAAATGTTGCATACCCTTTTCCTCTGTAATTATGGCAAGCCAAATACTTACCTAGGAGGCCATTTTCATTTCCTATACCTTGAGGGAAAGTAGAGGATTTTGAGTTCAATAGAATGGCATTGGAGGCAATGGTAGACGCATTTACAAAAATGATTTTTGCATAATATTCTATAGCTTCTTTAGTGTGCCTATCGATGATTCTTACCCCTGAAGCTTTTCCTTTCACATCATCATATATAATTGACTCGACTACAGCATCAGGCCTTACTGTCAGATTCCCGGTTTTTTCTGCCCAAGGTAAGGTAGAGGCATTGGCCGAAAAATATCCTCCATAAACACATCCTCTATTGCACATGGCTTGATGCTGGCATTTATTTCTTCCCTGCTGTTTATGAATTTCTTGGGGATCTGTTAAGTGGGCACATCTCCCTTGGATCAGATGTCTATCCCCATAGTTTGCCTGAAGTTGTTCTTTGTAATACTTTTCAATACAACTCAATTCAAATCCTGGCATGACAACCGAATCAGGAAGCTCAGGCAATCCATCTCTACTTCCAGCTATTCCTGCAAATTTTTCCACATAATCATACCAAGGATTCAAGTCTTTGGCTCGAATTGGCCAATCAATTGCAAATCCATCTCTTGCGGGTCCTTCAAAATCGTAATCAGACCATCTTTGAGTAGCTCTTGCCCAAAGCAAAGATTTCCCACCCACATGGTATCCCCGAAACCAGCGAAAAGGTTTTTCTTGTATGATGGGTTGTTCATCATCCGCTAATGCCCAATGGGCAGTCTCCTCCCTCAACCATCTTCCTCCACCAATTCCTGATCTTTTTTCTAAAGGTACCGCTCCCCTAAATTCAAATTCCCAAGGAGCTTTGGAAGCGGTGGGGTAATCTTCAATATGTTTCACCATTCTACCTCTTTCGAGCACCAAGGTCTTCAAGCCTTTCCCCGTCAATTCCTTTGCTGCCCAACCTCCACTGGCCCCCGAGCCAATCACAATGGCATCATACGTTCTTTTTTCTTTTGAATCTTGTAGCATACTGTTATACTGTTAGGGATTAAGCTTTTGTTTGTACTTCAGCACAGCCATTGTAGAAGCCTGGAGCAACTTGATATCCTTGGTAATCAACCATGACCTCTTTTACAGTGGTGAAACCTGTAATTGTCTGGCTCTTCAGGAGCTTAAAAAATTCTTTTTGCTTTTCATCTTCAGAATTTGCCATTTGCATCAATGATGCTTCCCGCTCTGTTTGGGGAAGATTATAAAAATCATCACCAAACTCTAGGTTAGCTTGTTGATTCAATTGATGAAGTCCATTTTTTATATTCGCTTGATCATCCTGATCATAGCAATGTTCAAATAGCTTTTTTAAATAAGAATCAGTCCCAGTACTTAAAGCACCAATTGGTTTTGCGTCAGGATTAGGAAGTTGAGGAGGAAGTCCTTCAGGAATAATCGTATCAGCGATACTACTGATTAGTTTTTCTTCTTTGTAAGAAAAGAAGCCTTGATGGGTTAATTGATCTGTAATTTGCCATTTCCAATTGACTAAAGCCAAACCAGCAATACCAACAACAGAACCACCAAGGATTTTGAGTGATTTTCTGCGATCCATACAATAAGGGTAGATTGGGTTATGAATTTTGAATATACCGAATTCATTGATATTCAGAAGAGAAATCCTTTTTGTGGTTAAACCTTTAGATCAATGGTCTTCCTAAAGGTTTCCCATCCCCACTTCTCTTATTAAACCCTTGAATACTTGAAAAATCTTTTTTTAAATTTATCTTAATCCCTTGATTTCCAAACAAACCTAATTATGAATAACCTATTTCGATTTTATTCAGCAATAATCCTTGTAATCACCTTTGCCTCCTGCAATAATTCCACAAATACTACAGATACATCGGAGGAGCCACAGACAGAAGACAGCTCTTCCAAATACCTTTCGCAGCCCTTGATTACTGATCATTTCACCGCTGACCCCTCAGCACACGTTTTTGAGGGGAAAATTTACATCTATCCTTCTCATGATATTGAATCAGATGTACCTCAAGACGATTTAGGCTCCCATTTTAACATGATGGACTATCATGTATATTCCATGGACTCTCCTACATCCTCTGTTGTGGACGAAGGAAAGGTATTGGGTGTTGAAGATATTCCTTGGGCAAAAAGACAACTTTGGGCTCCAGATGCTGCAGAAAAAGACGGGAAGTATTATTTATATTTTCCTGCGAAAGATGAGCAGGATATCTTCAAAATCGGAGTAGCAGTGGCAGACTCCCCAACTGGTCCATTTACTGCTCAGCCCGAACCGATCAAAGGGAGTTACAGTATAGATCCATCCGTTTTCGAGGACACTGATGGTGCCTATTACATGTATTTTGGTGGAATTTGGGGAGGCCAATTGCAAAAATACAGGGATAACAAATTTGATGACAAGGGTCCAGCTCCCACGGATGGAATCCCTGCAGCTGAGGAACCTGCGCTAGGACCAATCATTGCTAAAATGAGTGAGGACTTATTGGAATTTGCTGAGACTCCCAAAGAAATCCAGATTTTGGATCAAAATGGAGAACCGATTTTGAGTAGTGATCATGATAGGAGATTCTTTGAAGCCGCTTGGGTTCACAAATACAATGGCAAATATTATTTATCCTACTCTACAAGTGACACCCACTTCATCGCTTATGCCACTTCAGACAATCCTTATGGGCCTTTTACGTATCAAGGTATCGTACTAAACCCTGTAGAAGGATGGACCAATCATCATTCTATCGTAGAAATAAACGGGGAATGGTATCTATTCTATCACGACACCCAATTATCTGGAGAAACCCATTTGAGAAATATCAAGATGACTCCTTTGACACATTTGCCTGACGGATCCATCCAGACTATCGATCCGAATAATTAAAGGAGTATCCCAAAGAAATGTAAGACCTAAGTTGTTTATCTTGAGCATTGCTTGATAAGCCTACTGTTATCGGGCCAATAAAGGATTGGTAGGTCAAATCAATCCCATATCCTACATATCGGTCATCATTAAAAATATTATTGAGGTATTCTTTTTCCTTGAAAGAATAGGAGGAGCTAAAACCTAATAGATTCAAGCCAGTTCTAAGATAAATCTTTTTGAAAGGGACAATTTGAAAATCCAGTCCAGCCTTTAAAAAGTTAGGACTTTGTACTTCAGCATAATTTAACCCCCAAAATTTAATATCATTGAATCGAATCGTTTGATACCCCCCTACAAAAAAGTCCTGATGAACTTTCCCTGATGAACTGGTTAAAACAACTCCAGAAGCTATTTCAGGTCTAAACTGAAATTTTGGACCTACTGGCAAAAACTTTGAATATTTAAAAAATAAAGAAAGATATGGGTCTGGGTTGAAAATATCGGTCAATAAATCCAATTGATCTTTGGAGATAGGTATCTGTCCATTTCCAGAATCAATATATAGCGTATCTACTCCAGATCTCAAGTTAAAACTCAATCGGTTATTAAAATGGAATTTACTTTCCACTATACTTTCTGCTCCCCTTGTGGGGTAATTTCTGTTATCTTGTGAGTTTCTGAAATATCGAAACCTAATCGCCAAAGAGCTTTGTTTGGCATTTTTTAAACCATCTGAAACTCCAACATTGAAACGAAACCTTGACTTGGTTTCCTCATACATTCCGCCAATTGCAAAAGATTGTTTCAGTGAGCCGGTAGTCATTACTTGGGCCACCAATTTATTGTTTCTAGCAATGACAACATCCAGTTCATTCCCCTCTTCATAATCAGGTAATTGTTGCCTAAGTAGGTTCAAACGGACATTAAAAGCCAAGTTATTTTCTCTGGAAAAATATTTATAATAATCTATCCTTGCTTTCGGGTTTTCCGAGACGTCGAGCAAAAACACCGTCCTATTATTTCTCCCAACCAAGTCCCTAGTAGTAAAGTTGAATAGAATTCCAGCTGAAAACTGATTATCATAATGTACGGCCGTACTAATCAAGGAAGAGGGTTTCTCTTTGAGTCTAATTTTCAGATTGTAACTATTCTCACTCACTGGAATCAAGGTATAATCAACCTTGTAAAAGCCATTAATCCCATATACTCGTTCAATGGCATCTTCTAGTTCATCCCTGTTTACTTTCGAGCCTTCTCTAATGTTTAACTTTAATTGAAGGAGGTTATCAGAAAACAATTTATTTCCCACAAACTCGATGTCATTGACCAAAATTGGAGCAGGTTCAAAGCCCAGACTAGATATTTCATCCTTTCTTCCTAAGCTATCAGCTAATTGCTTGAAATCATCAAAGTAAAGTTGTCCCGCCTGATCTCCCAATTCTAAAATCTCTTTATAATTACCGAAGCTCCCTGTGGAATATTCTCCTAAATCAGGTTTGATATAAATATCACATTCTTCAATCGCTCCCTTTGTTTTTGCAAGTGACCTTGCCATCGCTACTTGCATCAAAATACCTCCAAAGCCACCAAGATCATCTGCTTTTGAAAAATCCTCATCAGAAACATTTACTCCAATAATAATATCCGCACCCATGTCTTGAGCAATATCCACAGGAAAATTATTGACTACTCCTCCATCGACCACTTGTGTTGAATCTAAGGAAAATGAGGTAAAGGCAGTAGGAATCGCTATACTGGATCTAAGAGCATCGTGGAGATAACCTTTGTCAAAAATAATAGGCTCTCCAGTGGAGATGTCCGTAGCTATACATCTAAATGGGATTGGGAATTCGTCAAAGCTTTTGTATTCATTGGCGGGCCAGGTGTAATAATGGAGAACTTCTGATAATTTTTGCCCCTCAATCAATCCCGAAGGAATGGATATTTTCCCTTCTTTTAAAGGTAGCTCCAACAGATATCGATTGTAATACTCCTTTTCTTCAAAAGAGATAGAGTTGAACTCTACTCTATTGGAAATCAATAAATCCCAGTCGATGCTGAGGATAATTTTTTCTAACTCATCCGCACTATACCCTAAAGCATACAAGCCACCAATGACAGATCCCATACTTGTTCCGACCACATAATCGGGTCGTATCCCTGCTTTTTCTAAATATCGAATGACTCCAACATGAGCCATACCTTTGGCTCCTCCACCACTCAAAACCAGACCAATTTTAGGTCTGGTTTCGTCAGTGGGAATTTGTTGATAAGCAAGTGATTTAAATACAGAGAGATGAATAAAAATGATCGTAAAAAACAGTAAACCAATTCGTTGCTTATTCATCTCTATATCTATAATTATTTCCTATAATCTAAAGGTGCGCTTCTTTCCCCTGTTAAAGCTTCATATTTAAAGTTAGCTCCTCTTCTTTTATCCAATTCTACCTTTGCTTTTTCAGCGATAGAAGGATCCTTGAAAATATCAATCACAGTCAAGGTAAGGGTTTTTGCTGCTACCATCATTCCTTTTTTACCAATACTAGTACCCCCTGCTGCTACCGCCTGCCAAGTATGTGCTGAAGTACCTGGAACCCAAGTTGCCGTGCCTAATCCTGCAGTGGGGACTAGCCAACTCACATCACCAACATCTGTTGAACCACCTGAACCTTTTTCATTTACTTCGAATGGAGCAATCTTCTCAGCATCTTCAGGAGAAACTATCACACCAGCAGGATACGTTTTGATGATATCTTCCGCAAACTTGGTTTCTTCTGCATTGTATTCAACACCCCCTACTGCTTCTAGGTTTTTATGCATCACAGAGGCCAGTGTTTCGTTAGGAAGTAAATTATATACCCCGTTAATAATTTCGTATTCCATTTTGGTTTGAGTACCTAAAGCTGCACCTTCTGCTGCATCAATCATTTTAGCAAAAATTTCCTTCACTTTCATGGCATCAGGATGTCTTACATAATGGTAAGACTCTGCAAATGCTGGCACCACATTAGGCGCTTCTCCACCTCGGGTAATAACATAATGCATTCTGGTTTCCATAGGCACGTGTTCACGCATCAAATTCACCATAAAATTCATGGCCTCTACAGCATCTAAAGCCGATTTCCCGCGATCAGGAGCTGCAGCAGCATGAGAAGCTTCTCCATAGAATCTAAATTTGGTGGAAATATTAGCCAAAGAGGAATTTGCCCCTGCGTTATTGGCAGAAGATGGGTGCCAGTGAAGCATGGCATCCACATCATCCATGATTCCGGATTTTGCCATATATACTTTTCCCCCTCCACCTTCTTCCGCTGGAGTACCATAAACTCTAATCGTACCTTGAATATTATTCTCTATCATCCATTCTTTCGCAGCAATTCCTGCTGCTACTGAAGCAGTACCAAATAAATGGTGACCACAAGCGTGTCCAGCTCCACCCTCTACTACCGGCTCACGAAAAGGAACTGCTTTTTGAGATACACCTGGCAAAGCATCAAATTCTGCCATGATTCCAATTACTGGTTTCCCTGATCCATATTCTGCCACAAAAGCTGTTGGAATCTCAGCTACACCAGCTGTAACTTTAAACCCAGCATCAGATAACGTTTTTTGTAACAATGCAGAACTCTTTGTTTCTAAGTATCCCAATTCTGCATAATCCCAAATCTGCTGCGATACCTCAGAATAAAAAGAAGTCTTTTCATCCAGTTTTTTCAAAACTTCATCCTGGGCCTTTGCAATAAAAGCCAGGAATAAAAAACATAGGGTAATTAAATTTTTCATTTCTTAAGAGTTGTGGTTGATTTAGTTTCGAAAATACGGATTGAATAGTAGAATAGTATGAAGGTTCTTTAAAAAGTGAAATTTCATTTCTCTTAATACAAGTAGTTTTCGGCCATTTCAGCACCGATGAAAGCGATTTTTTTATATTTCAAACCTAAAAAAACGTTTTTTATGTCAATATTTTTGTAAAAACTATTTTTTACATAATTTACTGATTACCAACCTTAACCACTTTTCATGAAAAAACTATTTAAAATTATTGGGTACCTCTTTGGTGCCATTATCATTTTAGTAATCGGGGCTATTGCATACCTCCAAGTAGCATTTCCAAGCGTAGCTGAACCTGCAGAATTAAATGTAGAGTATAGTCAAGCTCGTATAGAACGTGGAGCCTACCTAGCAAATCATGTCACAGTTTGCATGGATTGTCACTCTACCAGGGATTTCTCCTTATTCTCCGGACCTCCTGTTGATGGTACGCTAGGAAAAGGGGGAGACAAATTTGATCATAGCATGGGGTTCCCGGGGGTTTTCTATGCTAAAAACATTACCCCCACAGGAATTTCTGATTATACCGATGGAGAATTATACCGAGTGATCACCACAGGGGTTACCAATGATGACAGACCCATGTTTCCATTGATGCCATATCTCTATTATGGGAAAATGGACCCAGAAGATATTTACTCTATTATAGCGTACATCAGATCTTTAGATCCAATAGATTATGAAGTACCGGATTCTGAGGCAGACTTTCCTGTCAATCTAATCATGAGGACCATCCCAACAGAAGCTAGTCCTGAAAAAATCCCTGATCCAAGTGATCAAGTAGCCTATGGAGCTTACTTGACCAATGCTGCTGGATGTATCGAATGCCATACTCCAGTAACACCACAAGGTCAGATCATTCCAGAAATGGCATTTTCAGGAGGAAGGGAATTTGGTAATCCAGATGGCTCAGTTTTAAGATCTTCCAATATTACTCCCGATCCATCAGGCTTGGAATCTTGGGATGAAATACGATTTGTAAGGCAATTTAAACAATACCAAGACTCAGGCTATGTGATCCCTAAGGTCCAACCGGGAGAATTCAACTCTCTAATGCCTTGGACCATGTATTCAGGAATGAAAGATGAAGATTTGAAAGCGATTTATGCTTATTTGAAAACCGTGAAACCTATCTCCAATCAAGTAGTGAAATTCACTCCAGCCGAGGCTTCGGAATAGATTTATAAACAACATATTTAAGCTTCTGAAGAAATCTTCAGAAGCTTTTTTTATATTAAAGTTAAGTTAAATGGCCGGAAGGCATCTAAAAGCTGGTCCGATGGATCCAACTCCGTAACCAAGGTATGAACAGCAGACATATCACAGGTCTTGTATTTTTGGACTGAATGCAACTTATCTGAAACAGAAAGAATAACTGTCTTCTTTGCCGCACGAATCATGGCTTGTTTCACTTGAATTACCTCCCAATCAAATTCTGTCAACCCATATTCTGCATCCAAATAACCGGTACCTAAAATACATAAGTCCACTCTAAGTTGAGATAGGGAATTTACCACTGTGCCTCCCACTGCAAATTTCGCATCATGTAATAACTTCCCTCCTAAAAAAATCACTTCCACTTCTGGGTGCTCCAATAATTCCATGGCCACATGGAGACTGGGAGTAAAAACAGTAAGAGGAAGTTTCTTGGGAATCATTTTCGCTACTTCCATATTCGTGGTGCCTCCACTCATTATGATCACTTGCCCTTCGGACAACAGGGAGACTGTTTTCTCTGCAATTGCTATTTTTTTGGATTGTAAGTATACATTTCCCTCTTCCTTCCGGAAATTCATAAACCCAAACGAAGTAGCTCCACCATGGACTTTCTTTAATTTCCGATCCTTGGCCAGTTCTTTCACATCCCTTCTCACAGTATCTATGGAAACATTTAAGCTTTCTGATAAATCTACCAACAATACCCGGTGATGAAGATGCACCTGATCTAAGATGAACTTTTGCCTTTCTTCTTTTAGCATATTCTTTTTGATTGAGGTCTTAAACTAGCAAAAGCTGCAAGACCATGCAAGATTTATCAAGAATCTGAAAAATACAGCAAATAATTGCGCCTTAATACCCTGATTACTCTAATTTCCTACTAGTTTAGCTTACCTGTATCGGCGATCAGCATTCATTCTTAAATTCATGTCAAAATTCCCGGTTCTTTAAGCAATACCTAATCTCTATTTCAAGTTTGACTATTATGAGACTTTTGAAGCATTTAACAATTTATATTCTCCTCCTCGCCTCAATTTCCTGTAGTTCTAAATCAACTTTTCGGATTTTCGAAAAACCAATTACTTGGAATCAGGAACGTGAAGAACTTTCACTCAAGTATTTGAAAGAAAGACATGGTTTGGATAAAACAGAAGCTACCATCGACCCTACCATGGTAGTGGTCCACTGGACTGCTGTCAATTCCATAGAATCTACCTTTGATGTGTTTGACTCTCCAACTTTAGGAGGAAGAGCAGATCTTACCGGAGCAAGCAACCTGAATGTTTCAAGTCAATTTTTGATCGATCGGGATGGCACAATTTTTAGGCTTTTACCGGAAACAAACTTTGCAAGACATACAATCGGTCTAAATTATACCGCCATTGGAATAGAAAATATTGGTGGCCCCAATGCCCCATTAACAAAGGAACAGCTCAAAGCTAATGAAATGCTCATCCGGCATTTAAGAAAAAAGTATGAAATCGAATATGTAATAGGTCATTATGAATATCAAAATTTTCAGGAGACTGACTTATGGAAAGAATATGACCCTGATTATAGAACTGTGAAAACAGACCCTGGAGTTGACTTTATGGAGAAGCTTCGAAAAAACCTTTCTGACTTGAATTTGAAACCAATACCTTCGCTTTGATTACCTCGCGATTATTTATGCGGAATACCCGTTTTTACCTTTGCATTGCCCTAATTTCCGTCTTTGCTTTTGCTAGTTGTAAATCAAAAAAAATAGGGACAAATACCTCTAAGGAAGAATTACCACGAAATTCAACTACAGGCCCAAAAGACCAATTCCCTGAAAAGAAAACTCCTCCGATAGCAGTTCATCTGCAACCTTTGAATTATCAATTACCAGAGATCCCTAGGGAATTTAGAGGAGTTTGGATCGCTACTGTGGCAAATATAGATTGGCCTACCTCGCCAACAGATCCCTTTGAAAAGCAAAAAAATGATTTCCTTAAATTATTAGACTATTACAAGTCCTTAAATTTTAATGCAGTCATTCTCCAAGTTAGGGCTGCCGGAGACGCTTTCTACCCCAGTAATCTCGCTCCATGGTCTAAATACCTAACTGGAAAGGAGGGAAAAGCTCCTGAAACTTCCGAAAATCCATTGACTTGGATGATCAAAGAAGCACATGCTCGAGGCATGGAATTTCATGCTTGGCTGAATCCATACCGTGCCACCTTTGATTTGAAAACAGAATTACTGAGTCCATCGCATGATTACAATCTCCATCGGGATTGGATGCTGAAATACGGAGCCAAATACTATTACAATCCCGGGCTTCCCGAGGTCAAATCTCATTTAACTTCTGTCATCAAAGAATTGGTTGCCAATTATGATTTAGATGCCGTTCACTTTGATGATTATTTCTACCCTTACAAAGTGGAGAATCAGTCTTTCCCTGATATCAACACCTATAATCAATTTAAATCTCCGGGCCAGACCTTAGAAGATTGGAGGAGACAAAATGTCAATGATTTAATTTTTGCTGTTCACAAGACTATAGAAGCCACTAAACCTTGGGTGCAATTTGGAATCTCTCCTTTTGGGGTTTGGAGAAATCAAGACAAAGATCCAAAGGGCTCCCCTACCCGGGCTGGACAGACCAATTATGATGATCTTTTTGCCGATCCAATTACTTGGATGAAAAATGGGTGGATAGATTACTTGATCCCTCAAATCTATTGGAGCATGGATTATGAGTTGGCAAGCTATAGAAAATTGAATGATTGGTGGTCAAATAATAGCAACCAAACAAATATCTATATCGGAAACGGCCCTTATAAAATCCGAGACAATGCAGATAAGGCTTGGGATAATCCCAGAGAAATTCCTGACCAAATTTCTTACACTCGAACTATCCCAAATGTACAGGGTAATGCCTTTTTCTCTGCCAAATCTTTGCTGATCAAAAATCAGGATGTGGCGCAAACCATAAAAAACGAGCTGTATCAGGAAACCACATTACCTCCTGCTTTCCAACCCAAGAAACCGGCAATTATTGACATCCCTGTGGTCTTGGATATCACCGCAGATCAAACACTGACCAAAATCCATCTCGAGAAGCCATTGGACCCGGCAATTCGTTACGCATTGGTACAAGGAGCAAGTGAGTTGGACCAACTTGCCGATTCAGAAATTCACCCCATTTGGGTGGGAGGAATGAGAGCTAGAGCATTAGAAGTATCCAGTTTAAATAAAAAGTATCTTGCCATAAGATGGATAGATCATTATGGTAGAATAGTTCAAACCCAAGTCTACCAGGTACCTTAAAATTTTCTACAATGAAAGACATGCTTGTCAGATTGATTGGATTACCGGATTGTTCCGATTTAGAAAAACAACTTGCCAAAAAGGAAAACATTGTCTTTCGTAGAGCCATCGCTCCAGAAAAGCATTTTGTCACTTCTTGGGTACAAGAACATTTTGGTGCTTATTGGAAATCGGAAGTAGAGGTTTCTTTTTCCAGACAACCTGTAAGCTGTTACATAGCCCAAAGAGAAAATGAAATCCTGGGTTTTGCTTGCTATGAGGCTACAGCAAAAAACTTTTTTGGCCCAACAGGCACCAAAGAATCCGAAAGAGGAAAAGGAATAGGAAAGATACTATTGATTAAGTCTTTAGAATCTCTTCGGGAAATGGGATACATCTATGGAATAATCGGAGGAGTAGGACCAGAGGATTTTTACCAAAAAACGGTGGGAGCTAAAGTAATTGATGGCTCGGAAATCAGTGTATATGAAAATTTGATTCGCAATAATGACACAAAATAAACCTAAAAACCCTTGGCTTTGGATCCCTTCCTTATACATGACCGAAGGGATACCCTACATTGTGATCATCGTAGTCTCTGTGATTATGTATAAAAAGCTCGGGGTCTCCAATAGCGACATCGGATTATACACCAGTCTATTGTATTTACCATGGGTAATTAAGCCCATTTGGAGCCCTATCATTGATTTAGTAGGTACCAAAAGAAAATGGTTTTTATACATGCAATTGGTATTGGCCTTGGTATTCATTGGAGTGGGGTTCAATACCTCAGGCTCTTCGTTTTTCTTTATCTCACTCGCTTTTTTCTGGATGGGGGCATTTGCCTCTGCTACCAATGATATCGCTTCAGATGGCATGTATTTGATTGCATTAAAACCAGACCAACAAAGCTTTTTTGTAGGACTGAGAGGTACATTCTATAGAATAGGCATGATCACTGGGCAAGGCTTGATCGTCATAATTGCAGGGTATCTAGAAACCAGTTTAGGAGATAATAGCAAAGCTTGGTCTTATACCATGATTATAGTCGGGGCATTAATGTTGCTACTTACCGCTATTAATTTTTTAACCACTCCGAAAGTAGAAGAGGAATCCAAAGACACAAGTAAAAAAGAAGCCAGTTTTGCCATGGTTTTCAGTACTTTCTTCACAAAAAAGAATATTGGAATCTCCCTGGCCTTTGTCTTGCTTTATCGGTTGGGAGAATCTCAACTAGTAAAAATGGCCTCTCCATTTTTATTGGAAAATCGCCAAACTGGTGGATTGGGCTTGAGCACTTCCGAAGTCGGCTTTCTTTATGGTACCATCGGAGTAATTGCATTATTATTGGGTGGGATCTTGGGTGGTATTGCCATTTCAAAAAATGGATTGGGGAAATGGATGATCCCCATGGCCTTATCCCTAAACCTCCCCAATTTACTTTACATCGCTTTGGCCCATTTTCAACCAGAAAACATCGTTTTTGCCGGCACAGTCGTCGTCATAGAACAATTTGGGTATGGGTTTGGCTTTGCAGCCTATATGATCTTTTTGATTTATTTGGCGGAAGGGCTTTTTAAAACTTCCCATTACGCATTAGCCACTGGATTTATGGCTATGGGAATGATGTTTCCAGGGATGGTTTCAGGGTATATTCAGGAATGGTTAGGATACACAGGGTTCTTTATTTGGGTAGGAATTGCCATGATTCCGGCCTTAATCATAGCAAAATCCGTAAAATACCCTAAAGAGTTTGGAAAGAAAACTGAATAAAACTTTCTCCAAAACTTTCAACTAAAACCGGTAGCTTTGAACTAGGCGGCTTTCGAGTAAAAAAGCACATAAACCTGAAATTAACGAATGAACCCCACGCTAACCAATAGGCAAAAAATAGCCCAGATTTTCTTCCCTGCGGCATTTATTCATGATTCGGAAGAAAATTATCAAGACTTGGAAAACCTGATCCGAGAGGAAGAAATAGGTGGATTGACCTTTTTTCATAGTCGTATTTCAGCTGCTGCCAACTTCGAAAAAAGACAGGAGGTTTTAGACATATCAGGGACTTTAGAAAAATTAGTAGCACTTATCAACCGGTATCAAGAGGCTTCTACCATCCCTTTAATCATTTCCATTGATGGGGAATTTGGTTTGGCAATGCGTATCGAGCAAACTCCCGCTTATCCTTTTGCTATTTCTTTGGGCGGAATTAGCCAAGAAGGGGAAAAGCAAGTAGAAGAGGTCAATTACCGAATGGGGCTTGATCTAAAAAGCGCAGGAATTCATCTAAATCTAGCTCCTTGCGCAGATGTCAACACTAATCCTTCCAACCCAGTCATAGGCTATAGGTCTTTTGGGTCTGACACAAATTCTGTCGCCCGGCTTGCCTTAGCTGCTTACAAGGGATTGAAGAAAGCAGGAATTGGAGCTTGCCTAAAACACTTTCCAGGCCATGGAGACACCCATGTGGATTCTCATTTAGGTTTGCCTGTGGTAAATAAAACGAAACAGGAGTTAGTAGCCGAAGAATTATACCCCTTTCAATATGGAATCGATCATGATGTAGAAATGATTATGGTCGGACATTTGGCGGTTCCAGCACTTAGTGGAAATATTGAAATTTCCTCCAGCATCAGTCGGGATATCATTACTGACCTGCTGAAGAATAAAATGGGATTTAAGGGAATGGTCATCTCAGACGCACTTAATATGAAGGCCGTAGCTAATCTCTTCCCCAATCCTGGGCAATTGGAGTGGGAAGCTTTTCAGGCAGGAAATGATATTTTGTGCTTTTCTGACCACATAAAAGAAGGAATTCAATTTATTTTAGAAAGAGGCAAAAAAGAGGATATCGAACTAGCTTATCAAAAAATCCTGGATCTGAAACAAAAACTTGGGGTCCTGGAACGAAAAACCATTGAGGTTCCTCATTTCAACTGGGAAAATCATGACAAGTTCTTGGAGAAGCTTTCGAAGGAATTCCTTTGTCAACTGGAAGGAGAAATCAATCCCATTAGAATCAGAGATTTGGGAGAGTCAGGTAATTTGGGATTACGGTCTTTTCCATCCGGTCCAACCACAAATTTTGAAAGTTTACTTCAAGAAGCCTTCGGTAGAAATCTTGCAGAAATCTCCGATAAAAAATCTGAGCTCTTAATAATCCCCGTTTTTGTCCCTTCTGCTAAACCGATGAATCATTTTGGATTGGATAAATCTGATTTGGAGGAAATCCAGCAGTTGGCTCATGAAAAACCCTGTATTTTGTACCTATTTGGAAATCCATTAGCCTTACGGCACTTTGGAGATCTATCTATCTACTCCAGCGTAGTCGTAGCCTACCAATCTTTTGATGCCACCCAACGAGTCGCGGTAAAGCATTTAATGGGAGAATGGAAAGCAATTGGAAAACTCAGTGTTGACCTCTAACCAATCCAATGTTAAAGAAGAAAAAAGGTCCTCAGAAATATTCTGAGGACCTTTTTATTGAACTGTTAAGGAAGCTAATTTTACAATCCTTCCAGACCTATTTCAGCTTTCACCAAAATTGCTTCCGCTTTATGATCTTTGACTATTGCCAGGTTTTTTTCGGCATAACCTGAAATAGTAAAATTCTCTCCATTGTCAATTTGGTTTTCATACATGGACATAGAGTTATTTAATAAATCGATTTGAAAATTGATAAACTCCTTATCAAATTCCTCTCCTTGGAGCGCAGCCAATTCGTCATATCTTGCTTGTATTTCGGTAGTAATTCCATCTGAAATTTGCAAATCCTTGCCGTCTGCTAAGGCTTCCAATTCTGCTTTACTCTCTATATTCGAATCTGCAATCAGTTGCGCATATTCCAATACAGAATCATCTTCCCCATTTTCCAAGGCCAATTGCCCAAAACTGATTTGTGCATTAGCCTGCTGAGATGCTGAAATAGCAAAGTTCATATCTTGCTGACTGACGGTATCCACAATTGGCTCATCATCCTCATTATCGCAGGATGACAATCCTCCAATAGTAAATGCGGCCATCAATACGGCTCCTGACATTCTTAGCCTGTTCACTGTAGTTTTTTGAAAATTGATTTTCATAGTTAGTATAGTTGGTTATTTGTTACTCATCCTACTTACAATACCTATACCTAACCCCTAATTGTAGTTAAAAGGCGATAATCAATTTTTGTCATGGGTATTAATTGTTCATAATGTAGAAACAATTGCGCTATTCATCCATTTCTCCAACTTAGCCCTCCACGATTTCCCAGATCTCATAAGGATAATATTCCAGCTCCTCCTCTCCTTCTTTTACTTTAACCAAAAGTCTGTTTTTAGGCAAAGCCATTTCTATCATCCCCGTTGGGATAGTATGCTCACCAGGAAGCTGGACACCGTCTTTAAATAAAATCAGTCGATGCATTTCCGGATCACCTAAGCGATAGATCTTATTCGTATTTTTTCTGAGTTCAAAAGAAACTTCAGATTCACCCTGCACATAAATCAAACCCAGAAAATCAGAGTCAAACTTGATCAACCTCCTATTCATCGCGAAAAGCATAGCCCCCCCCTTATCTTCGGCAGTTGGAAAATTTGACTCTCTTAGAGGAATATCATCCAGCGGTTGAAACTCCTCATGATTCACCTTGATTCTTTTGACTACAAACCAGTTGATCGGATTGTATACGGTGATCTCATTATCGATCGTCGTCGTGAGATACAAAAGATTCTCATCATAGTTTAATTCATAAATGGAATTAATTCTTGCTGGTGATTTTTCATCCCCAAACCCTTGGAAAACCCCTTTCTCTGATAAAGGAGCTAATGATTGAACAGATTTTAGTTTCGGATCATAATATTCAATCAATTGTACTTTTGATGGAACTTCAGGCCCCATCGCCATTCCTGAAATACCGGAAACACCGGTCAAAAATGAAATCTCATTTTTTTTGGACAAAGGAATAAACTTTTCTCTGGGGCCGGAATAAACCACTGTAGTGAATTTTGGTTCATACCGAATTCTTTTGATCAGATTAAATTCCCGATCATACTTAAGAAATTCCACAGATGTTTGCACATAAATCCCTCCATCTGGAGCAAATCCCATCGTCAAGGCGGAAGAAGAATAAAAGTTTGGACCATCTCCTCTCCTGACTTCACTAATCACAATTTTACCATCAGAATCAAAAATCGCCAGTTCTACTCCCTCTGACCCTTTATCCACAAACCCTAAATATTCTTTTCTTTCAGGATCGTAGTCCCGGATACCAACTGGTGCCAAGCTTTCAACATGTAAGTCATCAACTTTCCTTAGCTGGTAATCTTGGGCATAACTGGAAAAGGATAAAAAAATAGCACTCATGACAAGTGCTGGTAGTGTTAGCTTATTTTTCATGGGTTATTGTTTAAACTAACAATCTAACTAAAACCTTCTAAATTTAAAACTTACTCTTTCGTTTATTTATCTATTTCAAACTGATACACAATCTCATGGACGTACTTCTCTCCCGGAGCCAAAGTTGCGGATGGGAAAGAAGGTTTATTAGGACTATCAGGCCAAGCTTGTGGTTCTAGGCAAAAAGCCCAAAAAGGTTGATAAACTTTTCCGTCAGCCCCCTTAAAATCCCGCATCCCATTGGCTGTATAAAATTGTACACCCGGTGCCGTGCTAAAAACTTCCATGACACGACCGGTATCTGGATGTTTTACTTTTGCGATAGCAATCAAATCAGAAGAGTTTTCTTTTTTGGTCACAAAATTATGATCATATCCACCCCCATTCAATTCCATTTGCTGCCCTAGATTTTTTGGAGTTTGAAAATCCAAAGGAGTCCCTTCAACATCCAATAGATTTCCTGTTGGAATCAATCGATCGTCTGTTTCTGTATAAGAATCTGCCAAAATCTGTACTTCATGATCCTTCACATCTCTAGTAATTCCGCCTAGATTGAAATAACTATGATTGGTCAAATTCACGACCGTTTTTTGATCGGTAGTAGACTCAAACCTGACTTTTAATTCATTATCAGCGGTTAATTCCATGTACAGCCATGTATCCAGATTTCCGGGATAACCCTCTTCTCCATCTTTGCTGAGGTAATGCATTTTGACACCAATCGATTGATCAGTATCAAATGGTTCAGCATCCCATACTTGTACCCCGAAACCTTTTCTTCCTCCATGCAAATGATTTTCTCCCAGGTTTTTGGTGATTTCATAAGTCACTCCATCCAGCTCAAATGATGCTCCTCCGATTCTATTGGCATACCGACCAACAGCGGCGCCTAAATAAGGTCCATTTCCTGTGAAATATTGGGGTATGCTATCCAATGCCAAGACCACATTTTCTAAATTCCCATCCTTATCAGGAACAAGTATCCTGGAGATGATCCCTCCAAAATTGGTCATTTGGACCTGCATGAAACCATTATCTAAATCGTACTTGTACACATCATTGCTTTCCCATTCTCCCACTTTCTCTACTTTCATTTCAAAGTTTATTTCTTTTGAATCATCCATTTCAGTTCGTTCTGAGGGCTTATTCTGACAGGCAAAAATCATCATGGATACTAGAAGCCAGTAGAATAATTTATTTGTCTGGTACATAGGTGGTTTTGGAATTGGGTGAATGGAAACTCTTTGAAATTATCGTTGATGGTTTGACTCAATTTTTGCTAACTCTAGATCCAGTCTATTCCGATCATAATACGCTCCTTTCATCATCACTCCGATCGGTGTCTTCAACGTCTCTAAATCTTTCAATGGGTTTTCCTTAACCAAAACAAAATCTGCTGAAGCTCCTTTTTTGATTACTCCCCATTGGCCTTCTTCCTCAAAATACAGGGCAGGATTTATCGAACCGGACTTTAGAATTTCATAATTGGACATACCAGCATCGGACATTAATTCGATTTCGTGATGGATAGAAAATCCTGGGACATTAAAAACCTGAGGAGAGTCCGATGTCATCAAAACAGGAACACCTGCTTGATGCAAAGTCATCAATAATTTATTTCGAAAATCCAGGTAAGGCTGCACATTTTCTTTGGTCAAAATTCCAGCTTCCTCATAGGGAGTTTTGGCATTGATCCAGTTCTGCACCTGGGCCGCTGACATGTATTTCATTTCAGGAATGTTTCTATATTCTTCAGCAGGCTTTGACCCAAAATATCGATCAAATAAGGTCAAGGTAGGTGCTATCCAAACTTTATGATCTAAACTCATTTGAACAAGTTCAGGCAGTTTATCCATATCCACTTCTCCCACCAATAGCATGGTAAAAGGACCTGCCACATCTGAATCAAAAACTTTTGAATAGTCAGGCAATAAGGCTTCCACATATCCATCCATATGCTCAATGGATTTATAGCCGTTTTCCAAACTGGCTTTAAGGCCTACATCTAAGGAAACATGCCCTCCAAATGGAATATCCAATTCCTTGGCAGTTTTTGCAATGACCAAAAATTCGTCCATTTCTAACCCTGGATGGAGTTTTAGATGATCATAGCCAGCAGCCTTTTCATCTCTTACCATCTGTGCAGCTTGTTCCGGAGAGGAAACAGAACCTCCGCTGAATGAGGGACCTGAAAGAAATAATCGGGGACCTGGTAAGGTTCCAGCTTCAATTCTTGCTTTTAAAGGTAAATGTGAAGCATGCCCGATCATTCCTCTCACTCTTAACACCCCATTTGCCAAATAGAGCCACATGGCTTCTTCTTGTAATTGAGTATTTCCACTTTGAGCCACAGGAATATGAGAGTGAAACTCTGCTAGACCTGGAAAAACGTATGCTCCATTTCCTTCAATGATAGTTTCATTGGGACGTCTGGCCACTTTTGTCATCGGAACAACCTCCACAATTTTTCCATTTTCTACCCGAATAGCCTGGTTTTCCAAGATGGAATCATCTTCCATACTGAGCACGTGGACATTTTGAATTACCTGAACTTGAGCTTGTAGGTAAGTAAAGGACAAAAGGCAGATTGCGACAAATAAAACAGGGTGCTTCATAGCGGGTTAGAAGATTGGATCCATGAATAAGTTCGTGTATTCCCAAATTGTATGCAACTCTTTTTATTTCATTGTATCGAAAAAGTCCTCTATTTATGGATGTAGGCGATGGCTTCTTCAATCATTTTTTCTGGGGCATTGGCAATAGATAATTTGAGCCCAAAATCAGGCTCTTCCCAGGTTGCAATCTGAGAATCTAACATACTGGCTTTCATGTAGTGGTTCTTTCGGGCCAACATCCGCTCCCAAATCAAATCCCTATCTCCTTCCAGGTGTATCCATTTTACCTGATCATTGACTTGTAAAATATCCCGGTAAGATTGCTTCAAAGCAGAGCAAGCTAAAACAGCTCCGCTAGATTTCTCAGATTCCTTTAATTGATTTGCCAATGCTTGAAGCCAGGGTAATCGATCCTTATCATCCAGAGGAAAGCCATTGCTCATTTTTTCTATATTCTCTGGGGGATGGAAGTTATCTGCATCAAAAAATGGTAAATTGAAATGATTTGAGAGACCTTTTCCAATGGTAGTTTTGCCTGTCCCTGAAACTCCTGTAACGATAATTAGCATGAAGCCAAGTTAGGAAAATTAATTATTTTCAACCCTTCAAAATTTTTACAAAATGGATTTTTCCACTCCTGTCGTCACTGACCATTTTTACTCCAAAAAAGTGAGTGATCTTCACTTTCGAAACTTAAGATTGGCCCCTCCAGAAACCCCTGTTTTTGAATGTGCAGCAAAAATGTCCCAAGAAAAAGTGAGTTGCTTATTTATAGGAGTATCCCCAGAACAGATCATAGGTTATATTACAGATATTACGTTGAGAGATCAACTGCTCGCAAAGAAACTATCCGCAACCATTCCGGTATCTGAAATCATGGAATCTGATATGGTCACGATCAGCCCCCAAGCATATTTGGTAGAAGCCTTGATGCTGATGTTTAGGACCAGGTCTCGCTATTTATTAGTGGAAGAGAATGGCAATTATGTAGGCTGGATCAGTAGAACAAAAATACTGACCGAACAATCCCAAGGTCCCTTCATGTTTATCCAATCTGTAAAAGAGGCCAGACAAATCCCAGAGCTTACAGAAAAGTGGAATCGAATGCCTGAAATCATTCACTTGCTTTTATCTAGAGGAATGAAAGCAGGGATCGTCAATCAGATCATCACCACAGTAGTTGATACAATAGCGCAAAGAGTCATAGAGCGAGTATTTAAGGAAATTGGTCCCGCTCCGGCAAAATTCGTGTTCTTTGTTTTAGGCAGTGAGGGTCGTGGAGAATTGACTTTGAAAACCGATCAGGATAATGCGATTATTTATGAGGACAAAGCAAACGAACACCGAGAAGAAGTAAGAGCCTATTTTTTGGATTTTGCAACCCGTGTTTCCACAGCCTTAAATGAAATCGGAATCGTCTTTTGTGAAGGAGAACTGATGGCCATGAATCCAAGATGGACGCATTCCCTCTCCCATTGGAAAAGAAATTATGAAAGTTGGATACAGGATGCTTCCCAAGAAACGGCGATGAATTATGCGACTTTTTTTGACTGCCGAGCAATCTATGGAGAAAATTCTTTGTTGGAAAGTCTCAAAGAATATATGGACTTCCAATTGCAACAAGCCCCTGAGAAATTTTACATCAACTTAGGATACAATGCACTCCAATACGAACCTCCCATTACTTTTTTCAGGAAAATTAAAACTGAGACCATTGATGGCGAAAGGCAAGTAAATTTAAAACAGATCATGCGCCCCATTGTAGACTTAGCCAGAGTTTATGCCTTAAAATATCGGGTATTTGAAACAAACACCACTCGAAGGATTGAATTACTTAGAGATAAAGGAGTATTTTCCGATAAAGAGGCGCAGGAATTAATTCATGCTTTTGACTATTTGATGGCGCTCCGATTAGAAAACCAATCTCATTTGATTCTAGAAAAGAGGGAAAAACCCAAAAACTTTTTAATTATCAATCAGATCACAAAAGTTCAGTCCGTTACTCTTTTGGAAATTTTTAAGGTAATCGAAGAATTCCAAGCCAGAATCAAATTGGCTTTTACCAGGACTTTGTAAGGAAAGAGGAATACTTTTATAAAATTTTTATTAAAGTGCTTTTTATTCAAAAACTTTTTTTAAATTTGTTTAGTTGAAGATTGATTAATCCAATCAGCTTTACACCAAATATTATTTTTAAATAATAAGTCAAATCGAAGTTATATCGATTTACACTTAGGTTTAACTGAATATTATTTGGATTCAAACGAATATAATTTTATTATTCCCAACTATACCTAACCTGTTCTAATAGCATGCTAAGTAAGTACCCTCTTTCAGAAGTAGAAAAAAGTTTTCTTAAGGAATCCGGGATTGAGAAAATAAGCACTCTTATTCCCTATTTAACCGTTGATAATTTCCCGAAACTTGGTTTGCTGACTGCATGCCGTTTTCTAGAATGGGTTTCGGAAAACCCAAATGGAGTTATCAGCTTACCAACTGGTAAATCTCCAGAATTCTTTATTAAATGGACTCAATTCCTATTGGACAATTGGGACAACAAAAAAGGTAAAGACGTCAGAGAAAGGTATGGTTTAGGAAACTGCAAAAAGCCAGTTTTAAAGGACTTGACATTTGTCCAGATTGATGAGTTTTATCCAATTTCTTCTGAGCAACAAAACAGTTTCTATCACTATGTGAATAAATTTTACATTGAGGGATTCGGTTTAGCAAAGGAAAACGCCATCTTAATCAACTCCGATGAGATTCCTTTGGCGAATGGATTGACCTATAAAGAGGTATTCCCGGACCTAAAAGTAGATTTATCTCTTAGATTCAGAGATCCGGAAAATGATCTAGAAAAGCTTCAACAAGAATCCATTTACTTAATCGATAAATGGTGTGGAGATTATGAGCAGAAAATCAGAGATAAAGGCGGTATTGGTTTCTTCCTAGGAGGAATAGGTCCTGATGGACACATTGCTTTTAACACCAGAGGCTCCCATATTTTCTCCGTCACTAGATTGACAGAAACCAACTTTGAAACCCAAGCAGTAGCTGCCGGTGATTTGGGAGGTATTGAAGTATCTGCAAACAGGCTAGTTATCACCATAGGTTTAGATACCATTGTTTATAATCCAGAAGCAGTGGCAATTATCATTGCTGCAGGTGAGGCAAAAGCCGGTATTGTAAAAGATTCATTAGAAACCCCATTAGATAACGTTTTCCCTGGAACAGTACTTCAGAAACTTAAAAACGGAAGGTT
Organism: Algoriphagus halophilus; assembly: GCF_900129785.1. Taxonomy (NCBI): domain Bacteria; kingdom Pseudomonadati; phylum Bacteroidota; class Cytophagia; order Cytophagales; family Cyclobacteriaceae; genus Algoriphagus; species Algoriphagus halophilus. The sequence goes on along the minus strand of NZ_FSRC01000003.1, from coordinate 270,080 downwards.
CTACCTTACTAAAGGTGCAGCGGTAAAATTAACTGATTCCATTGATGCTTACTATGAAAAAGGAGAATGGACTTGGGAGAAAACTGAAAGAGCAGTAATTGATCTTTGCAAGAAAATTGGAAAATACGGTCATCGAGTGAAGCTTTCTGATCTGAAAGCAGATAAATATACTCGAATGATCCCGGAACTTTCTGAAGACACTGTTAATCAGGTCATGAAAAGTACGGAGGCAAAATTAGCCAAAGGCTTGGAACAAGAGACAGATGAAGTATTACTTCATACCGGTCCTCACCATGACGACATATCACTAGGGATTTTACCGCATATCACGAATCAACTTCATGAGCCGACTAATGAAGCACATTTCTCAGTATTGACTTCAGGCTTTACAGCAGTGACCAATACCTTTGTAATAGATACCTTACAGCAAACCAAAAAGTTACTGGATGAAAATAGAATCCAGATGGTTAATTTCGAGGACTTCTTTGAAATAGGCTATAGTCTAAAGACAGACAAAGATGTTTATCACTTCTTGACCAATGTGGCTTCAGAAAGAGCTGACGAAAGAGTTAGAGGTCTATGCCACAGAGTGGTCAGAGCTTTGGTAATTGTTTTTGGAGTAAAAAACACCACGCAGTTAAGAGAAACCATCAATGAAGTAATCAGCATTTTGAAAAATAGCTATGATGGAGAGAAAAACCCATCTAAGATTCAAAAGCTGAAAGGAATGATCCGTGAGTTTGAAGAGGAATTAGTATGGGCGCACTTCGGAGTTCAAGTCAAAAATGTGCATCACTTAAGACTTGGATTCTACACAGGAGATATTTTCACAGAACAGCCGGACAAAAAGCGAGACGTGGAACCGATCGTGGAAATGTTCCGAAAAATCAATCCAACAAAGATTAGTTTAACACTCGATCCTGAAGGTTCTGGCCCTGACACCCACTACAAAGTACTACAAGCGACTGCAGAAGCTGTTCGTCAGTGGGGTGAAGAAAAAGATATCAGTAACTTGAGAATTATTGGTTACAGAAACGTTTGGTTTAAATTTGAACCTCATGAGGCTAATGTAATTGTACCTGTTTCTCTTGGCGACATGTCAGTTATGGAAGATTCCTTTGCAAACTGTTACTTAAGTCAAGTGAACGCTTCTTTCCCGAGTTATTCTCATAACGGAAAATTCAGTACAGTTGCCAAAAGAATCTGGGTTAACCAACTGAATGACATACAGTTGCTTTTGGGTAAAAATTACTTCTATCAGCATGAAAGAGCTAAAGTTAGATCTAGCCATGGCTTGATTTTCTTTAGAGATATGAACGTAGAAGAATTCCTTGCAACTGCAAGAGAACTTGAAAAATCAATCGAAGGCATGCTTTAATTAGCCCTTTATTTAAACTTAAAGCCATAAGCAATGTTACTGATGCGTCATTAACATTGCTTTTATCAAACCTTAAACCATAACAGTAAACCAAATCGAATGGAAAAGGCCATTTTGGGATTGGACATCGGAGGCACAGGCATAAAAGGTGGAGTATTGATCAAAGGACATCTAGAAGATATTCGATCAATACCAACCCCTGCTGATCAAGATCAAGATCATATATTAGAAACCATTGCCATGTTTATCGAGTCCTATTTACATCATGATATTGAAGGTATTGGCATAGGAATCCCTGGTTTGGTAAATGTAGATGAAGGAATAGTACTCGGTCTTGCAAACATACCGGCATTTCAGCATGTTGAATTGAGAAAATTTGTTTTCCAGAAATTCGGAAAACCTGTATTCATAAACAACGACGCAAATTGCTTTGCATTAGGCGTTCATAAATATGGCGTCGGGAAGAAGTTTAAAAATCTGGTAGGCATTACACTAGGAACCGGTGTGGGAGGGGGTATCGTAATCAACGGACAACTTTATAGTGGAGTTACTTCTGCTGCTGGAGAATGGTGCAGCGCTCCTTATTTGGATAATAATTATGAATTTTATTGCAGTGGCAAATTCTTTCATAATTTCTATCACCAGAGACCAAAAGCACTTGCCAAATTAGCCATGGCTGGCGACAAAAATGCCATCAAAGCATTTGAAGAATATGGACATCATTTAGGGGAACTCATCAAGCATATTTTATATGCCTTAGCCCCTGAGGCCATTGTTCTTGGCGGATCAATCAGAAAATCATATCCTTTGTTTAAGGATTCTTTGTATAAAACATTATCCACTTTCATGTACCCTACTGTACTTGAAAATTTACAAATTCTTCTTTCAGAACTTGACGAAACAGCCATTCATGGAGCTGTTGCGCTAGTAGATGTGGAGCCTGAAGTGGTAAATAGTTAGTTAATAAGTTGGTTTAGATAGATAAAAATGCGGCCCAAAAATGGGTCGCTTTTTTTGTTTTGGTCATTTTCCAATGCATTTCAATTCCTATTCTATTATTTTCATGCAAAAGCTTTTGTATGAAAAACTTATTAACTGTAGCATTGGCTCAAATTGCCCCTGTATGGCTGGACAAACATCAAACTTTAGAAAAAGTCAAAATAGCTATCCTAGAAGCTGCAGAAAAAAACTGTGAATTAATCATCTTCGGAGAAGGGCTTGTGCCAGGATATCCATTTTGGTTGTCCATTACCAATGGATCAGCTTGGGATAACCAAACCCAAAAAGAAATACATGCACACTACTTGCGAAATGCTGTTCAGATAGAATCAGGAGACCTTTCTGAAATCCAAGAACTCGCTAAAACGCATGAAATAGCTATCTATCTAGGAATCATCGAAAAACCAACGGATCGTGGAGGACACAGCATCTATTGTAGTTTGGTTTATATAAATCAACAAGGTGAAATCAAATCAGTGCACCGAAAACTCCAGCCTACCTATGAAGAACGATTAACTTGGTCCCCTGGGGATGGCAATGGACTTCAGGTTCACCCCTTGAAGGAGTTTACAGTTGGAGGACTTAATTGCTGGGAAAATTGGATGCCTCTAGCAAGGACAGCCCTTTACGGATTAGGAGAGAATCTTCACATTGCCGTATGGCCAGGAGCTGTAAGAAACACAGAAAATATCACCAGAATGATTGCACAGGAAAGTAGATCTTATGTTATTTCAGTTTCCAGCTTAATGAGGACAACAGATTTTCCGAAAGACACCCCACATTTGAAAACCATATTAGAAAATTCACCCGTAGTTTTGGCAGATGGAGGTTCTTGCATTGCTGGGCCAGATGGAAAATGGATACTAGAACCAGTTCCCTTTCAAGAAGGCCTCTTGATACAAACTTTAGACTTTAACCGAGTATTAGAAGAAAGACAAAACTTTGATCCAGTGGGGCATTATTCCAGGCCAGATGTATTGCAATTACAAGTTAATAGAACAAGACAAAGCTCAGTCACTTTTACCAAGGAGTAACTTTCTACTGCATAAACCCTGACTTTTGAAAATACCGAACTTAAGAACCTCACGAATAGAAACTTAACTGATAATAAATCCGAAATTTAAAAACCTTGAAAATTAGGGAACCGTTTTCTTAGTATTCCCTTAGTAAATAGTGAGTTAATGAAATGAATTAAGCTATTTTTGGAGTATGGATGCAATAAGCATGGACCGGACCATTTCATTCGGAGGTTTATTTCGAATAAGCAGGCCTATCAACTTGCTCATGGTTGCATTTGCCCAAATTATGACAGCCTATTTTTTGGTAAACACCACCAATTCAGGTCTTCCCGTGCTTAAGGATTACCATCTTTATCTAATGGTGATTTCTACGGTTATAATTGCTGCGGCAGGTTATATGATCAATGATTACTATGATGTGAAAATTGACTATGTCAACCGCCCGAATGAAGTAGTCGTGGGTAAAGGAATCAAAAGAAGAGTAGTGATATTCCTACATACCATTCTTAACTTCGCAGGAATAGGTTTAGGATTTTTAGTGTCTCCCTACATCGGTATGGTGAATTTCTTTGCAGCATTTCTACTTTGGCTCTATAGTAATAGGCTGAAAAGAGAACCATTTATTGGGAATCTTTCCGTTGCTTTCTTGACTGGGGCTACTATTTATATGATTGCCATCTATTACCAGAAGTCGGAATTGCTCATTTTAACTTATGCGATTTTTGCTTTCTTTTTGAACTTGATTAGAGAAATCCTAAAGGATATTGAAGATCGGCCTGGGGATCGTAAACATGGCTGCAGAACCTTACCCATTGTGATTGGCTTTCACAATACAAAAAAGGTGATTTTTGCCATTGCTCTGTCTTTTGTCATCTCCATCTTAATCGTAGCCATTAAAATCAATTCACCCAACTTATTCTATTATTTTGGAGTGATGGGAATTTTCTTTGGCTTGTTTATGTACCGGATTTATTATGCGGACAGAAAATCTCAATTTACCCAGCTCAGTGCTTTTGCAAAAATCCTGATGCTAGTAGGAACCTTAAGTATGGGATTGCTTTAGTCAAGCAAATTGCTCAAAGTTGTTTTTGGCGGTTATTACACCCATTCCAATCTTTTTACATGGTTTTTAATTCAAATACTTCCTTCTAATACTACAATTCAAAAAATCTCCATTCATTAATTCTTAGCAATTCCCTTCCAACTTCCCTATTTTCGGGCAAATTTTTAGATTATGCTCAACAGCAAACTTCTAGTGATCAAAATAGGGTCCAATGTATTGACTCAGGAAAACGGACTTCCTGATTTGATACGGATGGAGGAATTGGTGAATCAAATTCAACGACTCATCAAGTCTGGCAAAAAGGTAGTACTGGTTAGTTCAGGTGCAGTAGCTTTCGGCAGACAAGCCATCCCCCTTTCCAAAAAATTAAACCCGGTTTTTAAAAAACAAATTTGGTCTTCCACTGGTCAAGTAAGGCTGATCAATCAATACCAGAACCTGTTCGAAAAACATGGTCAAGAGGTGGCACAGATCCTAGTAACAAAGGAGGATTTCCGGGACAGAAAGCATTTTCTAAATATGAAAAACTGTATTCAGGCATTGCTCTCTCAAGGGATTCTTCCTATTATCAACGAAAATGACACTGTTACCATCACAGAATTGATGTTTACGGATAATGATGAACTGGCAAGCTTAGCAGCAGCTATGATCAATGCCGATTCACTGCTACTGTTAACCAATGTTGATGGCATATTTACAGGAAACCCTTCAGACCCATCCTCTAAACTCATTGAAAAAGTCTCTTCCACCTTACCGGAAGTGAGTAAGTATATTTCCGCAACCAAATCCTCTTTTGGGAGAGGAGGTATGCTCACCAAATACGCCATGGCAAAAAAATCTGCCAATTTGGGAATTCAGGTAATCATTGCGAATGGTAAAAAAGATGGAGTGTTAGACGAATTTGCCTCCCAAAAACTCCGTTGTACTTGGTTTGAACCAAAGAGGGCAAAACAAGGAGTAAAAAAATGGTTGGCACATGGAACTGAATATTACAAAGGAGAACTTATAGTGAATGAAGGGGCCAAAAACTCACTCCATTCGGAAGTAATTCGAAGCCTACTGCCCATTGGGATCACCCAAATAATAGGAGAATTTTCCAAAGGAGACATCTTGGTCATCAAAGATGAAACAGGAGAAAAAATAGGTCTAGGAAGAGCAGAATACTCCAGCAAATTGGCCTTGGAAAGAATAGGTCAAAAAAACCAAAAAGCATTGATCCATTACGATTACCTCTATATTTTCGATTATGACTGAGTACCAACATATTTTTGAAGAAGTAAAAAAGGGTGCAAGAAAACTGACTGGCATCACGAATGATCAAGTCAATTTTGTGCTCCATAATTTAGCAGTACTTGCTGTCGAAAATGCTCCTTTTCTTCTCGAGGAAAATGAGAAAGATCTTCAAAGAATGGATCCCGAAAACCCCATGTATGATCGTTTATTGTTGACAGAAGAACGTATCGCGGGGATTGCAGGCGAACTGGTTCAAGTCAGCGCGTTACCTAGTCCATTGCATCAGGTGTTGGAAAGCAAAACCCTTGAAAATGGTTTGGACTTACAAAAAATAACAGTTCCACTTGGTGTAATAGGGATCATCTATGAGGCCAGACCTAATGTGACCTTTGATGTTTTTTCATTGGCACTTAAATCTGGAAATGGCTTGGTATTAAAAGGAGGTTCTGATGCGGATCATTCCAACAGAGCAATTATGAGCCTTATTCATCAGGTACTTGAAAATCATGGGTTGCCTGTTTCCGCCTTTCAGCTTTTGCCACCGGAAAGAGCTTCCACCAAAGCCTTATTGGAAGCAGTACACTTTGTGGATGTTATTATCCCTAGAGGATCTCAGGGTTTGATTAATTTTGTCAGAGAAAATGCAAAAGTCCCAGTTATCGAAACGGGGGCAGGAATTGTTCATACTTATGTGGACGAATCTGCAGATTTAGAAAAAGCTGCAGCGATTATTCTCAATAGTAAAACCAGAAGACCAAGTGTTTGTAATTCGTTGGACTGCCTGATTGTCCATGAGTCTATTCTTCCAAATCTCAATGAATTGATAGCTCCACTTCTCCAAAAAGAGGTACAGGTGTTTGCAGACCAAAAATCCAGGGAGGCCCTTCATAAACACGAGCTCATTTCTTTAGCAGACGAGTCCCATTTTGGAACGGAGTTTCTCAGTTTAAAAATGGCAATTAAAACCGTGTCGAATTTAGATGAGGCCTTGGACCATATCGCTATTTATTCTTCCAAACATTCGGAAGCCATTGTATCGAATACTCAAGAACACATCAATCGTTTCCTTTTGGAAGTAGATGCCGCCGCCGTATACGAAAACACCTCCACTGCTTTTACGGATGGAGCTCAATTTGGACTAGGGGCGGAAATTGGTATCAGCACTCAAAAGCTACATGCCCGAGGGCCAATGGCCTTGAAAGAGCTTTGTAGCTACAAATGGGTCATTCGAGGAAATGGACAAGTGAGGGATTAAATTGCAGGGATCAGGTAACAATTTACAGTCGGTCACTTTTCTATTTTATTATTAGGAGACCGAAGAATCAACTACCAAAAGCATGAAAGTTCAGATCATAAACTAAACAAATATAACCTCTTATTTTAGTTGGCCGCCATCTGAATATCTTTCCTTTTCCATCCATTTCTTTAAAAAACAACCAGCCCCTTCGCTCCTTTCCGAGAGAATTCCCTTAATTTCGCAGTAATCGAATAAAACCAAAAGCCCTTGAAACGTCTTGCCATATTAGCATCAGGAAGTGGTAGCAATGCCGAAAAAATCATGGAGCATTTTCAAAACTCTGAAAAAGGAAAAGTAGTTTTGGTTGCATCAAACAAGGCAGGTGCATATGTACTAGAACGGGCAAAGAAGTTTCAGGTCCCCACCTTCACCTTTACAAAGAAAGAAATGGAGGAAGGTATTTTGCTTAAAAAACTGGAAGAAGAACAAATTGATTGGGTGATTTTGGCAGGATTCCTCCTAAAAATTCCAGATGCTCTTACCCGAGCGTTTCCAGATCACATGGTTAATATTCATCCAGCATTACTTCCTAAATATGGAGGAAAAGGCATGTACGGTGCTCATGTTCATGAGGCTGTAAAAGCAGCTGGAGAGAAAGAAACCGGCATTACCATCCATTTGGTCAATGAAAATTATGACGAAGGGAAAATAATTTTTCAAGCCCACACGGCTATTGATGAATTGGACACTCCCGACAGTATTGCTGCCAAAGTACATGAATTGGAACACAAATATTTTCCAAAAGTGATTGAAGGGTTACTTTGAACCAAAAACTCAAATTAAACCTAACTCCAACTCGATATATTAAAACTATACATCTAGCCTTATTTAAGGTATGCGTAAGCCAATTACATTTTTATCCATCGTTTTTTTTCTAATTACCATAAGCTGTGGCACCAAAAAAAATCCACTTCCAAACATCGTCATTATCTATGCAGATGATATGGGCTATGGGGACTTGAACATTCAAAACCCAACTTCTAAAATCCCTACTCCATCCCTAGATCAACTAGCTGCAGAAGGCATGCGTTTTACAGATGCACATAGCTCCTCAGGAATTTGTTCTCCAAGCAGATTTGCACTACTTACAGGAATGTATCATTGGCGCAGACAGCACGAAATTGTCGGGGCTTTTGGCAAACCATTCTTTAACGACTCAGATATCACACTACCCCAACTTTTAAAAACAAAAGGTTATACCACTGCAGCTATCGGGAAATGGCATCTTGGTTGGAATTGGGTATCAAAAAATGATTCAACTGGTCAAATTAACAACCCAAACCAAGTACTTCCTGAGGATATTGATTGGACTAAGCCAATCGCTGGAGGACCAACAGATCGAGGATTTGACTATTATTTTGGAGATGGCACTATTAACTTTCCTCCCTATGCCTGGATAGAAAATAATCGTTTCCTGGAAGCCCCAACTGAACTGATGGAATTTAATCAAGTGGGGTTTGAAACAAAGGAAGGTAATTGGGAATTCCGGGTTGGTCCAAAAGTAAAAGATTGGAACCCATATGAGGTATTACCCACCTTGACCCAAAAGACTCTGGAATGGATTGGCAATCAGAGTCAAGACCAACCCTTTTTCTTATTTTTTGCATTGCCTTCGCCACATGCTCCTATCATACCAAATGAAGAATTTGATGGAACATCACAGGCTGGAGGATATGGAGATTTTGTGGTACAAACAGACTGGGTAGCTGGACAAGTTTTAAAGGCTCTGAAAGAAAATGGATTGGAAGAGAATACCATTGTGATTTTTAGTTCTGACAATGGACCTGAACATTATGCCTGGGATCGAGCTTTAGAATATAAACATTTCAGCATGGGTGAATATAGAGGATTGAAAAGAGATGTTTGGGAGGGAGGCCATCACGTTCCCATGATTGTAAAATGGCCGAGTAAAATCAAAGCTGGAACAGTATCGACTGAATTAATTTCCCAAATTGACCTGATGGCTACTCTGGCAGAGGCTGCAGAAATTACACTTCCCCAAGACGCTGCTCCTGATAGCTATAATTTTCTGCCTGTTTGGAAAGAAGAGCCGTATCAATCCCCTTTGAGGGAAGCTACCATTCATAATACCTATGCTTCGATCTGGGGAATCCGAAAAGGAGATTGGCTTTTTATCAATGACTCTACTGGAGGACATAGAAAAATACCTGAAGATTTTGCAGAATTGAGAGGATATTCAGACTTCAATACTCCCGGATTATTATTCAATATGAACGAAGACCCAGAACAAAAGAATAATCTGTATGGAGATTTCCCCGAAAAGGTAGAGGAATTGAACCTTTTATTGGAGAACTACAGAGAAGGAGAAAAGACTGTAAAAAGATAGTTATCCTGAATACCTTCTTTCAATTTGAAACGAGCCCCAAACACTTATTTTTAAACCTTTTCCAATCGCTTATTACCATTTATCTCATTAATTCGGAATAACAAGTGTTTCAATAGAATTCCTCCAATCTCATTCAACTAGTTGACGTGGAAAGTAAAAACATTCTGATGTTAAAATAGCATTTGAAAAACCAATATCATCCAATGGCTTAAGTATATAATTAATTTTTTAATTACAATTCATTATTTGAATAATTACATTTTCTGCTTATTTTAAAAGATCAAATTTTTATTGATTAAGCTTTTTTCCAATCCCGAAAACTATCCAACTTTCAAATACCTGCTTAATCAATTAGGAACATTACGTGGTATCACGATATGTACCCTCTAGCAAGAAGTATGGGGTCCATGTTTAGATTCCTTTTTAGTTTAATCACCAAAATATTTCGTGAGAATGGAAAAGTATAAAAGTTTGCATAAATGGATGATTATCCCTTTAGTGTTAATGCAGTTGGGGATTTTCAGAGACTATTGGGGTGATTTTACTGAAAACGCTTGGTCTGTCCATATTCATTACATCACTGGAACCATTTGGTATATCTACCTCATCATCCAACCCTACTATGCTACCCATGGTATGCTGGAGAAACATCGCACCAATGGCATTATTGGAATGTTCCTAGCAGGAGGTGTAGGGATTACTGCCTTTAGCATGATGTATAGAGACATTAGAACCGCCCAATTATCTATGACAGAACCAGATCGATTTGGTCCTTTTGAACCTTGGTTTTTCTACGGGGTTGCATCTGTTGAAATCATCATGATCTTGGCATTTATTTATGCTGTCATAAAAAGTATACTCACTAGAAAATCCTTGGAAGATCATGCGTGGTGGTTAACTTCTACCGTATTCTTGATCATGATGCCTGCACTGGGACGAGGAATTCAGAATGTTCATATTGGAATCATGATTGATGATTGGCCAAACATTCCAATAATGCCATCCTTATATCTAACACAAGCAATCATCATCGGTATATTGTTACTTGCAGCTTGGAAATTTAACAAACTAAAGCATCCTGCTACTTATTTGGCAGTTGCTATCAACCTGATTGTTTGCTTATTAGAACCATTAGGTAGATCAGAAGCAATTCAATCATTCTTAACTACCATCATTAAAGGATAACCACAACAGACAGTCCATTTAATAAGCAGTCCATCCTCCATCTGCGGTTAAAACTTCTCCATTGACAAAGGAGGAGTCTTCACTTGCTAGAAATAACGCAATTTTTGCAATCTCCTCAGGTTCTCCCATTCTGGGCATGGATGCTGCCCCTGAACTGCAAAGCTTGGCTCCTTCTTCATCGGGCAAAGCATTTTGCATGATATTGGTATTGACTCCTCCAGGTGCAATGACGTTGCTTCTAATCCCTTTTTTCGCATACATGAATCCTATATTTCTGCTCATTCCTATCAGGGCATGCTTTGAAGTTGTATAAGCTAGACCAGCTCTTGCTCCATGTGTTCCCCCTATTGATGAAATATGAATCATCACACCTTTTCCCTGCTTCAACATAGGAACAATTGCCTCTCTTGATATATAAAAAGGGCCATTAATATTGACTCCCATCACTTTATCCCAACGTTCATTCGTCACTTTATCCAATGGAGTAAAATCATCCATAATTCCTGCATTATTGACAAGGATATCAATGGAACCAAATTCCAATTGGGCAGCATGAACCATTTTTTTGACCTGAATCTCATTAGACACATCACATTTTAACCCAATGGCATGGCCAACTTCCATCCGGATCATTTCTGCAGTATCCATTGCATCATCAGGGTTTAAGTCCACCACCACTACTTTTGCTCCATTTAAGGCAAACAATCTAGCAATTGCTTTTCCCATACCAGAAGCTGCACCGGTGACAATCGCCGTTTTATTTTCTAACTTTTTCATTTTTGTGTGTTTTATTTTGGGTTTCTGCTTGGATCATATTCTCAATACCTTTTAGTAATGCATCCGGATTAAAAGAAATACTATCTATTCCTTGAGCAATTAAAAATCGCGCAAAAGTAGGATTGTCGCTGGGAGCCTGTCCACATAATCCAATTTTCTTTCCCTCCTTTCTGGCCACACGAATCACTTCTGATATCATCCATTTGACGGCTGGATTCTGCTCTTCAAATAGTTCGCTCAACACCTCTGAATCCCTATCTACTCCCAAAGTCAGTTGGGTTAAATCATTGGATCCAATGGAAAACCCATCAAAAATCTCCGAAAACTCCTGTGCCAAGATCACATTGGATGGAATCTCCGCCATCACATAAATCTCCAATCCATTTTCTCCCTGCTTGATTCCTTCCTCTTGAAGAATATGGACCACTCTTCGCCCTTCTTCAGGTGTACGGCAAAAAGGAATCATCACCTTTAAATTTTCCAACCCCATTTCATCTCTCACCCTTTTAACTGCGGCGCACTCTAAAGCAAATCCATTCCGGTAACGCTCATGGTAATATCGGGAAGCACCCCGAAATCCAATCATGGGGTTTTCCTCATCAAATTCAAATTGATGTCCCCCGATTAAATTGGCATATTCATTTGATTTGAAGTCGCTCATTCTTAAAATCACATCTTTTGGATAGAATGCAGCGGATATGGTTCCAATAGCTTGGGATAGTTTATCAATGAAATATTCTTTTTTATCAGAATAACCTTCACATAATTCCTCGATCAATACTTGCTCTTTTTTATCCTTCAACTGGTCAAAATTCACCAAGGCCATTGGATGGATCCGGATGCTATTGTTCACTACAAATTCCATCCGCATTAGGCCTACTCCTTGGTTTGGAAAAAAAGAAAGATTAAAAGCTTTATCCGGATCAGCCAAAATAAACATGGGTTTGGTTTTTGGAAGAGTCAATCCATGAAAGTCATGTTCTGTGGTCTTCCATTTAAGCTTTCCTCCATACACTTTCCCAATTTTCCCCGATGAATTATCCAAGGTTACCACTTCCCCATTGCTCAGTGTTTCTAAGGCTTCTTCTGCCCCTACGATTGCCAAAGCCCCCATTTCTCTAGCAACAATCGCGGCATGACTTGTCCGCCCTCCCTTTGTGGTAATGATTGCTCCTGCTTTTTTCATAACAGGATCCCAATCTGGGTTGGTAATCTCAGTGACCAAAATGTCACCTTCTTCCAATTGATCTGCTTCAGAAGGTGAAAAAATGACTTTTACTTTGCCAGAGGTAATTCCACCTCCAATAGCATATCCCGAACAAAGCAATTCCCCTTTTTCTATAAGGGCATATTCCTTCAGAAGGTAAGGATCTTTATCAGCATGCACTGTTTCCGGTCTAGCCTGCACAATAAATAAGTCACCTGAAAGTCCATCTTTTGCCCATTCAATGTCCATAGGCATACCGTAATGATTCTCAATCTTGATTGCCCATTGACCCAGAATTTCAATTTCCTCATCATTCAAGACAAAAGCTTTTTGCTTCTCTTTACTAGTATCCAGATTGACTACTCCCCCATTCTCGGAATAAATCATGGTTTTGGTCTTTGACCCTACTTTTTTGGAAAGAATGGCTCTTTTACCTTTTTCAATACTTGGCTTAAATACCAAAAACTCATCAGGAATGACCGCTCCTTGCACGATATTTTCCCCTAATCCCCAACAACCTGTTATCAAAACCGATTGAGTAAAACCTGATTCAGGATCTATGGAAAAACATACACCACTACTGGCCTTGTCAGCTCGCACCATCAATTGAACTCCCACTGAAAGGGCTATTTCCAGATGGTCAAAACCTTTGTCATGACGGTACTTGATAGCTCTTCCGTTATATAAGGAGGCAAAACAGGAACGGACCGCTTTCAACAATTCCTGCTCCCCATTGATATTTAAAAACGATTCGTGTAACCCTGCAAAACTAGCTCCGGGCAGGTCTTCCGCAGTCGCGCTACTTCTCACTGCCACATCAGGATTGATTCGATTCGACCCTCCCAGGCTTTGGTAGGAATGAACAATTTCTTTAGCTAAATCATCAGGTATCTTGCCATGCAAAATCAAGGACTTGATTTCCCTTGAAACTTCCCGGAGATTGGAAAAATTATCTAAATCCAATTTGGAAAGCTTTTCCTGAATGGATTGACTGAGCTTATTTTCTTTTAAAAAAAGTCTGTACCCTGCCGCTGTCACTGCGAAACCATTGGGAATGCGAATTCCTAAGGGAGTCAGCTTTTGGTACATCTCTCCAAGTGAAGCATTTTTCCCTCCCACTTTAGGAACATCTCCAATCTCAATTGTTTCAAAAGAAATCACTAGATCATTCATAATCCCTGTTGCCTAAACCAAAATGAATGATTCAATTTACCCATTTTGAGGCGAGCTGTTCATGATGCAAAAGGGGTGAAATCATGATATTAATCAGCTATTTATCTGAATACTATAGAATACTTCTCAAGATTTCATTTAACACCTATGTGGGGCTATCTTTATATATTAGATAGAGGAAGAGGTCGTTTCAAACCCACTCATTATAAAGCATCTAGACTCAGCCAATACTCTGAAACAATAAATTCTAGCCTTTAACAATATCTTTTTCCCTCTTCATTATTAAAAAAGAATTTAATTTAAGTAATTGCTACTTAATAAAAATTATTAATTAAGTATAAAACCTGACCACATTGAAAAGCACTTACCTCTCTTTTATTTTTCTATTGACACTCATTTTGAGTTGCTCGGCTCCAATCGAAAATGAGCAGGAAACATCACAAAACACAGGGATACTTACTTCTGATCCTGTAATTATGGCTTATTATGTTGCCGAACGTGATTATCAACCTGGAAAAATTCCTGTTGAAAAGCTGACCCATATCATTTATTCATTTACCAATGTCATCGATGGTGAAATGAAATTTAGAAATGAAGATTCAGCAGGACCTAAATTGGAAGCATTGGTCAAGCAAAAAGAGCGTAATCCTGATTTGAAAGTTATGATTGCCTGCGGAGGTTGGGGAGCTGATGGATTCTCTGATATGGCTTTGACCGAAGAAAGCCGAACTAAATTCATCAAGAGTGCTTCAGAATTTATAGCAAAATACAATCTTGATGGCATGGACATGGACTGGGAATACCCAGGAATATCTGGTGCAGGAACCATGGCTAGACCAGAAGACACCAAGAATTTCACCGCCTTGATGAAAGGGTTGAGAGAGATGCTGGATCAATTCGAAACTCCGAAAATTTTAACCTTTGCATCTGCGGGTTGGAAACGCTATTATGATTTCATTGAAGTAAATGAAGTCATGAAATATGCGGACTATACCAATGTCATGACTTACGATCAAGTTTCTGGTGTTTCAATTTATACCGGACATCATACTCCTCTTGGTGATGTCAAAAAAGGAGATATTGAAGGAACTCCTTTTCAAGTACACTTAGATAGCTTATACCAAAATGGTGGTAACCTAGACCCTGACCCTAGATCAGCCGAAAAAATTGTGGACTTCCTAATTCAAGAAGGTGTGGATCCCAAACAAATTGTCATCGGTAGTGCATTTTATGGAAGAGTTTGGAAAGGTGTTCCCCCTGCAAACAACGGACTTTATCAATTGAGCGGGGGCTTACATATAGGTTGGATGGCTTATCATCAAATTCGTGACAACTATGAACCTGATGGCAAATTTAAACGCTATTGGGATGAAAAAGCCAAATCACCTTACATGTACAATGCCGAGGACAGCTTATTTGTTTCCTATGATGACACGGTTTCAGTCGCCTTAAAAACCGAATACACCATGAAAAAAGGATTAGGAGGTATTATGTTCTGGGAACTTGGAAATGACACCAAAGAAGCTGGAAGCTTACTTGATGCAATTTATAAAGCAGCCAACGATTAAATTTGTCCAGATTAAAAATCGAAAGGTGCAGTTCCCGACTCATTGGTAGCTGCACCTTTTTTCTTTTAAACTTCCATTTTAAAAACTTGATTATTTTTTCACCTTAGCAACAAAGCGTTATAAGGATGTTTATTTTAATTGGAAAAACTAAGAAAAAAGATGGCCAGCGTCTGAAGTCACGTAATGCATAAGGGCGAAAACCTTTTACACTCTAATCCAATACGAGATTAATAGTATTTTCAATAGAAAAACTCCATCCTTTTTCCTTTTTCGAGTTTGCTCCAAATTATATTTTAATTACTCCTCCTTTAGGTCTTTTTTCCTACCTTTGCATTCCGCTTTGGCGGACAAGGTTATCCTTTAGAAATCAAACAAATCCATTCCCAAATGGCAACAAAGAAAATTCAATCTGCCCTCATCTCTGTCTTCTATAAAGACAATCTCGAACCTATCATTGCCCTATTAAAAAAACACGGTGTAACCATCTATTCAACCGGTGGTACCCAAAAGTTTATTGAAGAGCAAGGCGCAGCAGTTGTTCCTGTTGAAGAATTGACCAGCTATCCATCTATCTTTGGTGGAAGAGTAAAAACCCTTCACCCAAAAATCTTTGGTGGTATTCTTTATAGAAGAGATAATGATGGAGATCTTTCCCAGGCTGCAGAGTACGATATTCCTGCCATAGATTTGGTGATAGTGGATTTGTATCCTTTCGAAGAAACGGTAGCCTCTGGTGCTTCCGAAGCTGACATCATCGAAAAGATCGACATTGGTGGTATTTCTTTGATCAGGGCAGCTGCCAAAAACTTTAAGGATGTGACCATTATTGCTTCTAAAGATCAATACACTGAGCTAGAGCAAAGATTAACAGACCAAGACGGAGCAACTACGATGGAAGACCGTCGTTATTTTGCTGCACAAGCATTCCAAGTTTCTTCCAATTACGATACACATATCTTTAATTACTTCAACAGAGCTGAAAATATTCCAGCGTTGAAAGTATCTGAAAACAAAGCAAAAGCACTTCGATATGGTGAAAACCCCCATCAAGCGGCCCATTTCTATGGGGACATGGATGCTCTATTTGACCAATTGAATGGAAAAGAACTTTCCTACAACAATTTGGTGGACGTAGATGCAGCAGTGAACTTGATCGCTGAATTCAAAGGAGAAACTGCTTTTGCGATCCTAAAGCATACCAATGCCTGTGGTGTAGCTCTAGCACCAACGGTGAAAGAAGCCTACCAAAAAGCTTTCCAAGCAGATACCATTTCAGCTTTTGGGGGTGTTTTGGTTACCAACCAAACCGTTGACAAAGAAGCAGCAGAAGAAATGCATTCATTATTCTTCGAAGTATTGATTGCTCCTGAATTTACTGAGGAAGCTCTGGAAGTATTGACTTCAAAGAAAAACAGAATTTTACTTCGTCAGAAAATCGACCTTCCAGGTACTAAAATGATGAAAACACTTCTGAACGGAGTGATTGAACAGGACAAAGATCTTGCTACTGAAACAAAGGCTGATTTCAAAGTAGTCACTCAGGAAACTCCTACTGAAAAAGAAATGGATGCGATGGTATTTGCAGCTAAAATCTGTAAGCACACCAAATCCAACACTATTATCTTGAGCAACGACAATCAAATGTTTTCTTCAGGAGTAGGACAAACCTCTCGTGTGGATGCATTAAAGCAAGCTATCACGAAAGCGCATGAGTTTGGTTTTGATTTGAAAGGAGCGGTAATGGCCTCTGATGCCTTCTTCCCATTCCCTGACTGTGTGGAAATAGCCGGAAAAGCTGGAATCACTGCAGTGGTTCAGCCTGGCGGATCCATCAAAGACCAATTGAGCATCGACTATTGTAACGACCACGGGATGTCCATGGTAATGACAGGAGTAAGACACTTTAAACACTAAAAAGTATCAAGTAATTAGATTTAAGTAGCTAGACCTCCTGATTAGTTCAAATCAGGAGGTCTTTTTATTCTTATCCGATTCTTTAACTCAATTTAAACATTTCAAAGACTTTGGGTAAACCAAGGACTTATCTATTTTAAATAATACTTTATTTCCGGTTCTAATATTCTATTTTGCAGCCCGATTCCGAACCGTATCACACGGATCACGTTACCCAATAATTATCGGACTCAAATTCGTACTTTTGAAGACTTATGAAATCGCATCAATTAAAGCTATACAACACTCTTTCCCGCAAGAAAGAGAACTTCCAAGCAATTAATCCTCCATTTGTAGGTTTATATGTCTGCGGCCCCACCGTTTATGGAGACGCACATTTGGGTCATGCACGTCCAGCGATCACCTTTGATACGGTCAATCGCTATTTAACTCATTTAGGGTATCGGGTAAGATATGTCCGAAACATTACGGACGTTGGGCATTTACAGGGGGATGCAGACGAAGGTGAAGATAAAATCGCAAAAAAAGCCAAACTGGAGCAACTGGAACCTATGGAAATTGCGCAGCAATACACGGATTCCTATCACCGGGACATGGCTTTATTGAATACATGGAAACCTAATATTGAACCAAGAGCTACCGGTCATATTCCAGAGCAAATTGCCCTAGTAGAAGCAATTTTGAAGGAAGGATTAGCTTATGAAGTCAATGGGTCGGTCTATTTCGATACCTTGAAATACAATGAAAAAACTCCTTATGGACGACTTTCAGGGAGAGTAATCGATGAATTGATGAGTGGGAGCCGAGAACTTGACGGGCAAAGTGAAAAGAGGAACCCCGTAGATTTTGCCTTATGGAAAAATGCAGCCCCAGAACACCTGATGAAATGGGATTCTCCATGGGGAGTAGGCTTTCCAGGATGGCATTTGGAGTGTACAGCCATGAGTTCAAAATACCTAGGAACAACTTTCGATATCCATGGAGGCGGAATGGACTTGATGTTCCCTCACCACGAATGTGAGATTGCTCAGGGAAACGCATGCAATCATAAGGATCCAGTAAACTACTGGATGCATAACAACATGATTACCATCAATGGTCAAAAGATGGGTAAGTCTTTAGGAAACTTTATCACTCTTCAGGAATTATTCAATGGAGACCATGACTTATTGGAGCAGGCTTATAGCCCAATGACCATTCGCTATTTTATTCTGACTGCACATTATAGATCCACTTTGGACTTTTCCAACGATGCCTTAAAGGCTGCGCAAAAGGGGTATAAAAAGCTAATTAATGGCTTGAGAATAGCGAAAATGCTAAAATACCAACCCGCAGAGGATATTTCCATTGATGAAAAGCAATTGGAACAAATTAAAAGCAGCATCAGTAATGCTTACAGAGCGATGGATGATGACTTTAACACTGCACAAGCCATTGGTCATCTATTCAATTTATTGAAGAAGATTAATTCTATGTATACTGGCCAGTTGCCACCAGCTGCTTTGGGTGAGGAGGTATTCAATCTATTGATCCAAACATTCATCACCTTCGTGGAAGATATTTTAGGATTACTTGAAGAAAAATTCGATACCCAACAACAGATGATTTCCTTGCTTCTCAACTTATATACAGAAGCTAAAACTGCTCGTGATTATGAAAAAGTAGATGAAATCAGAGCTGGTTTGAAAGAAATAGGTTTTGTCGTAAAAGACATGAAAAATAAAATTGACTGGGCATATGAAGAATAAATTGTGGCTCATTGCCCTTTTGATTTTAGCTTGGGCTTGTAGCTCTCCAGAAAAGAAAACCGAAACCGTAGCTGAGATTCCTGTTAAACCCTACCCAAGCTTCTCATCGGATTCTGCCTATACATTTATTCAGAAACAAGTGGATTTTGGTCCTAGGGTTCCAATGACCCCTGGCCATCAGGAAACCAAAGATTGGATCATTTCAAAATTTGAAAGTTATGGAATGAGCGTTCAAACTCAGGATTTTGAGGCAAAGACTTACGATAACCTTACTTGGAATCTTAGTAATATCATTGCCTCTTATAATCCCGCAGCAACCAAAAGAATCATGCTATCTGCGCATTGGGATAGTAGAAGGATTGCTGATAAGGATTCCCAAGACATGGATCAACCTATTGATGGAGCAAATGATGGAGCCAGTGGAGTTGGCGTGTTACTGGAGATCGCAAGAACTATCCATTCTCAAGATTTGAAACCGGATGTGGGTATTGACTTTATCCTGTTTGATGGTGAAGATGATGGAGAGCCGGATCAAACTACTTACCGAAATACTTCCCAAGATTTTTGGTGGTGCTTGGGTTCTCAGTATTGGTCTGGAAATAAGCATATCCCTAATTATACCGCTTATTATGGCATTCTATTGGATATGGTAGGTGCCAAGGGAGCACATTTTTATAGAGAAGGCTATAGCAGAAAATTTGCCGCTGGCATCCTTAGGAAAGTCTGGGATAATGCTGCCAAAATTGGACACGGAGATTTCTTTGTGAATAGAGATGCTGCCGAAATCTTGGATGATCACGTCTTTGTCAATACCAAAGCAGGGATTCCTATGATCGATATTTTGGACTTTTCTCCTGATTATGGGTTTGGGCATTATCACCATACCCATAGCGATAATATGGAATTGATTGACCGCAGAACCTTGCAAGCGGTCGGAGAAACTGTTTTATTTACGGTTTACCAGGAGTAAAATGGTATCTTTCGAATTAATCTTTGTCTGAAATGCATCTTGTTGCATTCATGCTAACCTACATTTAATCATGAAAAAAGGGCATCAGGTCACCATGAAGGAAATTGCCAAGAAATTGGGAGTTTCTGTTTCCACCATTTCCCGAGCGCTAAAAGACTCTCCAGAATTACATCCAGAGACCAAGAGAAAGATTGTGGAAATGGCGAAAGAGATGAATTACCAACCTAATCTTTTGGCCCAAAGTTTAAGGATTAGCAGAACCAAGACCCTTGGTGTCATAGTGCCTGAAATCACTTCCCATTTCTTTGCATCCTGTATCAGTGGTATTCAAGATCAAGCAAATGTCCGTGGATACAATGTAATGATTTGTCAGTCCAATGAACATCTTGAGTTGGAAATTGCCAATATCAAAACCTTGGTAGCCAGCCAAGTAGATGCACTATTAATCTCATTGAGCAGAGAGACCAACCATTACGAGCACCTTTTTGAACTTTATAATCGAGAGATTCCATTTGTACTTTTTGACAGGGTGCAAGAAGACATTCCTGTCTCCAAAGTTACATTTAATGATGTCGGTGGAGCTTATCAAGTAACCAAACATCTCTTGGAAGTGGGATGTAAGCGGGTTATGTATATATCTGGCCCTGAAGATTTATATATCAGTAAAAAAAGAAAAGAAGGGTATTTAAAGGCCTTAGCAGAATTTGGGGTGGCTGAAGACCCAAGTTTGATCAAAGTGACTGATTTGACCTCTGAAGGCAATATAGCTGTAGCGGAAGAAATCCTGCAAATGAAGGAAAGACCTGATGGAGTGTTTTGCATGATTGATCCCGTAGCTGTCGAGGTATTAATTCATTGGAAAAGCCAAGGAATTAAAATCCCTCAAGACATTGCGTTAGCAGGTTTTACAAATAACCCAACTTCAGCAGTGATTGAACCCCCATTGACCACCGTTTCTCAACCAGGTTACGAAATGGGTAAACTTGCAGTAAGTCACCTGTTAGACCAATTGGATGGGATCGCTTCAGATGATCCTATTTCAATCGTATTGGAAACAACCCTTATTCCAAGACAATCCACGCAAATCAGTAAATAAATGCGCGAACGTATAGCCAAGTCCTTTGTTGAGATTTTTTCTCAAGAGCCTCTTCTTGCCTTTGCACCTGGTAGAATTAACCTGATCGGTGAACATACGGATTATCAAGAAGGATTTGTATTCCCCGCTGCAGTTTCTCAGGGAATTTGGGTAGCCGTCCAAGAAAATGATTCAAATTCGGCTAGGGTCCATTCATTTGATTTTAAGGAGGATTTTGTATTTGATGTCAAATCATTCTCACCGAAAAAGGGTCATTGGGCAAATTACATCATGGGGATGGTAGCCCAGCTGAAACAAGCGGGATATCCCGTAAAAGGCTTTAACATGGTATTTGGAGGAAATATCCCGGTGGGATCTGGACTTTCCTCTTCCGCTGCACTATCAGTAGGCATAGGAACTGCACTATCAGGATTATTTTCATTCAAAATCCCAAAACGATCCATTGCTATTTATGCTCAAAAATCCGAACATCTTTTTGAAGGGCTAAACTGTGGAATCATGGATCCCTATGCCTCAGCCTTTGGGAAAGAAAATCATGCCTTATTATTAGACTGTAGGAGCAATACCCATGAAGAAATCCCAATTAATTTAAAAGACTTTAGTCTGCTTTTAGTCAATACCAAAGTAAAACATAAACTCGCGGATTCAGCCTACAACAAAAGAAGAGCAGCCTGCGAAGAAAGTGTAAGAATTCTTTCAAGTAATTTCCACGGGATCAAAACCTTAAGGGACATTTCTACTGATCAACTGCCTGAAGTAGAAAAATTGCTCCCTTCAGAACTTTTTCCTAAAGCCAAACATGTGATTATGGAAGATTCCCGGGTTCGTGAAGCAGGTACATACCTTAAGAATGGGGATTTAATCAATTTTGGAAAGTTGATGAAAGCTTCACACGAAAGCTTAAGCAAAGATTACGAGGTGAGTTGCGCCGAACTTGACTTTTTGGCGGAAGAATCCTGGAAAATGGATTTTGTTTTGGGATCAAGAATGATGGGAGGTGGTTTTGGCGGTTGTACCATTAACTTACTGAAAACTAACTCTATAGAAAAGTTTCAAAATTCTTTAGAAAAAGCGTATTTCAAAAAATTTGGTATCCATCCCGAATTTATCCCTGTCACTCCATCTGAAGGAGCAGGAATTTTATGATAACACCTTAGAATTCAAAAGAATTCCTTCTATTGTATCAAAAAGAAAAAATTGTCAAATCTGACTGAAAATTCGACTAAATTCAGTTAATTACGTCGATTTTGGCTAATAATAGCTATTTTCCCAAAAATTTGACAAATATGAAATTCCCGAAAAACCTACGTAGCCTGCTGCTTTTGGCTCTACTTATAAGCCTTGGGACCTGGAGCTGTAAAAATAAACGATCCGGTTCTCCAAAAGTGCTTGTATTTAGCAAAACAGCAGGGTATTATCATGAATCCATTCCCAATGGAATTGCAGCCATACAAAAGCTCGGTTCCGAAAATGGCTTTGAAGTGGACACCACTACTCAGGCAGAAAAATTCAACGAAGAAAATTTAGCTCAATATTCCGCTGTCATATTTTTGAGCACTACTGGTGATGTGTTAAATAATTACCAAGAAGCAGACTTTGAAAGATATATTCAGGCAGGCGGAGGATATGTGGGGATACACGCTGCTGCAGACACCGAATATGGTTGGGGCTGGTACGGTCGCCTGGTAGGTGGTTATTTTACCGATCACCCAGGAATAAATGATCCAAACCCTAACGTTCAACCTGGAGAAATTACTGTAGTAGATGCGAATAATCCTGCTACTTCATTTCTTCCAAGCCCTTGGGCAAGAACAGACGAATGGTATAGCTATAAAAACATGAACCCTGAGGTGAATGTACTTTTGGAATTGGATGAAAATTCCTACAAAGGTGGATTTGACATGGGAGACCATCCCATCGCTTGGTATCATGATTATGATGGCGGAAGAGCTTTCTATACAGGAGGCGGACATACCAATGAGTCTTATTCTGAAGATTTATACTTAAAACACCTTTTAGAGGGAATCAAGTATGCGATTGGAGATAATCTCGAATTGAATTATTCGAAAGCAACAAGCAAAAGAGTACCGGAAGAAAACAGATTTACTAAAACTCCTTTGGCTTATGGCGTATTTACAGAGCCAACAGAGATGACCATTCTTCCAAATTTGGATATTCTTGTGGCGCAAAGAAGGGGTGAAATTCTATTCTTCGACAATGAGACTGAGGAATTGAAAGAGGTTGCCAAATTGGATGTTTATTGGAAAACTGAGGTTAGAGGAGTGAATGCAGAAGAAGGGTTGATGGGAATCCAGAAAGATCCGAATTATGCTGAAAATGGATATGTATTTGTTTACTATGCTCCTTCAGGTGAGGAAGAGATCAATAGACTATCCAGATTTACTTTCAAAAATGATACTTGGGACATGAGTTCCGAAGTGGTTATTTTGGATATTCATTCTGATAGAGATATTTGCTGCCATACGGGAGGTTCCATTGCATTTGACAAAGACGGAAACTTATTCCTATCATTGGGTGATAATTCTACTCCATTCAACCAGGCTGATTCAAAATATAGAAACAATGGTTTCGCTCCATTAGACCAAAGACCTGGATATGAACAATATGACGCCAGAAGATCTTCTGGAAATGCCAATGATTTAAGAGGGAAGATCCTTAGAATAAAAGTAAATGAAGACGGTTCTTACGACATTCCTGAAGGGAACTTATATCCTGTAGGAACTGAGGGTACTAGACCTGAAATCTATGTACAAGGAAATAGAAACCCTTATAGAATTTCAGTAGACCAGAAAAATGGCTTCCTGTATTGGGGCGAAGTGGGACCAGATGCCAATGCAGACAGCATGGCTACTCGAGGACCTAGAGGATATGATGAAGTCAATCAAGCCAGAAAAGCCGGGAATTTCGGATGGCCATTTGCAGTAGGAAACAATTATCCTTACCGTGAATATAATTATGAGACCGGGGAGTCAGGACCAGCATTTGATCCTAATGGACCGAAAAACACTTCTGTAAATAATACTGGCATTACTCAGCTTCCTGAATTTGCCCCTGCATTCATTTGGTATCCATATGGTGAATCCAAAGAGTTCCCACAAGTGGGTTCTGGAGGAAGAAATGCAATGGCAGGACCTGTGTATTATTCTGATATGTTCACAGCAGACACCAAATTCCCTGATTATTTCGATGGAAAGGTCTTTATCTATGATTGGATCAGAGGCTGGATCAAAGTGGTAACCATGAAGGAAAACGGCGATTTCGATAAGATGGAGCCGTTTATGCCTAGCACTAAATTCAATGCTTTGATCGACATGGAAATGGGGCCTGATGGCAGAATTTATATTTTGGAATATGGAAATGGATGGTTCTCCAAGAACCCAGATTCAGGACTTTCTAGAATAGATTTCAATGGAGGTAATAGAGCTCCTGTAGTGACTACCATTTCTGCAGATAAAACTTCAGGTACCAATCCATTGACTGTTACATTCACTGCTACTTCCTCTGATCCTGAAAATGATCCTTTGACTTATTCTTGGGATCTAGGAAATGGCGAAACCAAGACAACGGATGTTCCTACCCTTACGCATACCTTCAATGCGATTGGAGAATATGAAGTGAGAGTTACCGCTAAGGATCCTGATGGGTTAACTGGAATCAGTGGAATTGAAAGTGTTTATTCTGGAAATATTGCTCCTATTGTGACCATTTCAATTGATGGAAATCAGTCTTTCTATTTCCCAGGCAAGAAGGTAGCATACAGCGTTTCTGTGGAAGATCCAGATAATCCTGAATCAGCGACAGATATGAGTACCTTGTATGTTTCTGCGGATTACATCGAAGGTCTTGATCAGGCAGAGTCCGATATGGGACACAAAGTGATGACTGAAGCCATGATGGGAAAATCTTTATTTACCACTTTGACCTGTAAAACATGTCACAAAGAGGCTGAAGCTTCGGTTGGGCCTTCTTATGTGGATGTAGCTAAGAAATACAATCAGAGAGATATAGATTACCTAAAAAACAAAATTAAAAATGGAGGCGGAGGAGTCTGGGGAGAAACAGCAATGCCTGCGAACCCGGATTTAAAGGATTCTGACCTGAATGCTTTGGTAGCCTATATTCTTTCTTTGGATCAAGTAACTACTCCATCTTTACCTGCATCTGGTAGCGTAGATGCGACAACAGGAAAA
The DNA here is from genome assembly GCF_900129785.1 of Algoriphagus halophilus. Classification (NCBI taxonomy): domain Bacteria; kingdom Pseudomonadati; phylum Bacteroidota; class Cytophagia; order Cytophagales; family Cyclobacteriaceae; genus Algoriphagus; species Algoriphagus halophilus. Next base: position 244,895 of record NZ_FSRC01000003.1, on the reverse strand, counting down.
ACTCCTAGCCCTAATGGTGTTTTAATGCTAAATGCATCCTATACAGATCAAGGAGGGGAAAATGTGAAACCTTTGACTGGCTCTACCACAAGATTGCTGAAGAGCAACACGGTGGATATGGGGAACACAGGAGATTATACTGGCGGGTATAGCAGTATGAGCTATGATGGAAATAACCTACTAATGGTTCCAAAAAATGAGGCTTCTTTCTCCATAGGTGGAATTGATCTGACAGGTGTTGGATCCGTAACTGCAATCGCTGTAACCATGGGAAGCCTTGGAGATGAGTTTGATTTCGAACTTAGATTAGATTCTCCAACTGGCGAATTGGTTGGGTCTTCTACATTTGTTCAAAAACCATCCAGCGGGCCTGAAGGAGCTCCAAACTTTGGTCCATTTACTATCCCAATTACAGGAAATGCAGATGGACAGCTTCATAAGCTATTTGTAGTTACCAAACCTAAAAATGATGGAGGATCCGGTACTTTTGTAGTATCAGGAATGACCTTCAATGCCAAATAAACCAACCTTATAATCAACCAAAAAGCCATCTCCAAATTGGGGATGGCTTTTTCATTTCCTTTAAAATTTTATTTAAAAAATTGGAGGTGTGAATCACCTTGATCTATTTACTCAAAAATCTTTTTCAAAATCAAGCCCTGAACATCCACCGGAGCGATATGCTTTTGCTGGGTTAAAGATTTATTAGAAGTAAAAAACACCGGATGATCTAAACTTTCCTCTGGAATTCTACCGTGAGCACCTTTTACCAAAGTAGCATCTAGTGGAATTACATCCATCAAATAACGGAACCCTAATTTCTTCTTTAGAACTTTTAAACCCACTTTGACCATGGGTAAAGCGAATTCTGGGTTCATAAATAATTCCACAGGGTCATATCCTGGTTTTTGATGGATAGCTACACATCGGGCATAATCAGGTGCTTTTGAGTCATCCAACCAGAAATAATAGGTAAACCATGAGTCTTTATCCGCAACGACCACCAAATCCCCAGAACGCTCATGATCTAAATGATACTTCTTTTTCTCCTCCTCATCCAAAATCAGGTCCACTCCCGGAGTCTCTTCCAATAGCTTTTTAACGAGAGGTAAATCAGCTTTATCTTTGACATGAATATGCGCCAATTGGTGGTCCACCACAGCAAATGCCCTGCTAGTCCCGGCATCTAAGGTTTCTAAACCCAGCTCATTTTTGACCTGAATGAGTCCCGCCTTTCTAAAAACCCGGTTGAGGTGAACAGGATTCGATACCGAAGTGATCCCATATTCAGAAAGTAAAATCACTTCCGCTCCTTGATTTTCATAGTAGGTAATCAAGTCTTCACAAACCGCATCTATTTCTCTCAAATCTTTAGAAATATTGGAAAAATCTATCCCATATTTCTGAAGTCCATAATCCAAGTGTGGAAGGTAGATTAAGGTGAGCGTAGGATTCTTCCATTCATCTACTTTCTTAGAAGCATTTGCTATCCATTGAGTAGATTCTATATTGGCATTAGGTCCCCAAAAAGAAAATAAAGGGAATTGTCCCAACTCTTCTTGAAGCCTATCTCTTAAATCCATAGGATGAGAATGGCAGTCAGGTATTTTTCTACCATCAGAGGGGTACAACGGCCTAGGTGTTACCTGGTAATCAGCGGTAGAATACATATTATACCACCAGAACATATTGGAAACGGTGAAATTAGGATTTTTCTCCTTGGCAATATCCCAAATGTTTTTTGCTTGAATCAGCTTATTGGATTGTCTCCAAAATTTGATCTCACACTCGTCTTGAAAATACCATCCGTTCCCAACGATCCCATGTTCTGTAGGCCATTTTCCAGTTAGGTAGGTTGTTTGAGCAGAGGTAGTAACAGCCGGAAGAACCGGATCAATAGTAGCTTGAAGTTTTTCTGAAGTCCACTTTTTTAAGAATGGGGTGTGTTCGCCTATTAATCTTTTGGACAAGGCCACCACATCTATGACAACCGTTTTTTTCATTTCTTCTTCATATTTTCAGTCACCCAGGAAAGTTCTCGAATGATAGAATTTTGAATATCTATGTTCATCCCTTCGGGTAATACATCCCATGTGTAGGTTTCCACCTCAAGATGCTTTGATACATCTTTTTCCTGAACCAATTCTAGCACTTCCGAAATATCTGACTGAGTAGATGAAACCTTTCCATAATCCGATAAAAACACAGGAACATGGAAGTGAATCCTCCATTCATTTTGTGAGGTATCAGAAAGCAAATCCAAAGCTTGATCTAAATCTCTGTAAGATTCTATATGGCCATTTTGATCTCTTCCTATTACCTGATGTAAATACGTGGATTCAGCAAATGGCGAAAGGGTTTCTTTGATCAATGATCTTCCAGATTCTGAATCTGGAATATTGATTTTCAATGCTGCTGAAATTTGAATCTTTCCAATCTTAATTCCCGCTCCTTCCATTGCCTTGAATACTTCAGCTGGCTTTTCATAAACCAGCGCAAAATGACAAACATCATAGCATAATCTTATATGCTCTCTAATTGCAGATTCCGCATCTTGTTTACTCATTTGAAGGGAATCCATCAAGTCTCTGGTCCCCATTGGAATCAACCAATCCTGAAAATAGGCAAGCATTTCTGCGGTATTTTCTAAAATTCCATCCGGCTCTGGCTCAATATCAAGATGCAAAACTTTTCCGGACTTCTGCCTAATCTCAATCAATTTAGCAACCACCTGAACCAAATGGGTAGTAGACTTGGTAATCGCCCGTTCTAAATCATGTTGGGTATTAAACCAAAACCGATAGGATAATGGAGAAGTAGAAATCCCTCCCTCCATTTGATTAGGAAGTAATTCTGCGAGTATTTCAAAAAGTCGAATAGTATAATCTCTTCTATCTTTGGTGGTCCAATCTGGATCATGGACCTTGTCTTTTACCACCTGACCATGAAAGCCCCCATAGGGAAATCCATTCATGGTAAAAACATAGCAGTCGTTTTCTTTCAACCAAGATTTAAACAGTTGTAGCTCTTCTTGTTTTTGTAAAACTAAACTAGCTTCGTTGGAGAGTCTTAACCCTATCCCAAATGGTTGAGTAGAAGAAAGTTCTTCTTTAATTTTAGGGATATATTTTTTAAGATTATCGAAGGTTTCTTTCCAGCTTTCCCCAGGATGAATATTGGTACAATAAGTCAGGTGAGTTCCTTCTTTTACAATCATTATTTTTAAGAATTTTTTGGAATAAAATGCAAAATCAATTAGTAATCAACCGATCTGCTTGGAAGGCTTTTAATTTTTCCACAGCCGCAACAATAAGCGTTTGATCCATTTCATGAACCTCTTTTCCTAGTCCCAGCTTGGACAATAACATAATAGTCAATTCTCCTCCCAAATGCTCTCTAAACTCTTCCAATCCCTTCAACAACATATCTCCTGAAAGTACTTCATTGTAAAGATGGAATCCTAACCTTGAAATTACAGAGACAATCCTTTGAAGTTCTTCTTCAGAAATCATCCCCTTTAAGTAGGAATAGGTAGAATCCAAAGCAATCCCCATAGCAACAGCCTCACCATGTCGTATTTCATAACCCGAAAGGTGTTCCATTTTATGAGCAGCCCAGTGGCCAAAATCCAAAGGTCTGGAAGATCCCATTTCAAAAGGATCTTTTCCTGCAATATGATCCAAATGCATTTGTGCACATCTCACAATCAATTCTTGCATGGGCTCCATTTCTCTATTTGCAAGAGAAATCGCATGGTCTTCGATCCATTCAAAAAAATCCAAATCCTTAATCAAAGCTACTTTGATCGCTTCAGAAATCCCGGATCTCCAATCTCTTTCATCCAATGTCTGTAGGAAATTGAAATCATTCAATACTGCAAAAGGTGGCGCAAAAGTGCCTAAGTAGTTCTTTTTACCAAATGAGTTTATCCCATTTTTAACCCCAACTGCAGAGTCATTTTGGGAAAGAACGGTGGTAGGAATTCTGATTAGTCGAATGCCTCTATGAGAGATGGCTGCAGCAAAACCAACCATGTCCAATACAGCCCCTCCTCCTATCGCAACGATATAGGAATGTCGGTCAATACCATATAGATGGGTTGCCTCCACTATTTTCTCATAGTACTGAGGGTCATTTTTGGAAGCCTCGCCCCCTGGAACAATCAGAGGTTCGGCACATAACTTAAACTGAGCAGCATGTGCATCGGCATATTCCTTGATTTGCTCCAATAAGCTAGGATGAGCTACCGCAACTCCACTATCAATCACAAAATAGGCTTTCCCTCCTTTGCCATTGTCAAGCAAACCAGCCAAAGTATCATCTCCCTCATCAAAAATGTTTTGAGAGAAAATCACCGGATAGGTATATGGTACCGCAAATGATTGTTCTATTATTCTTTTCATCAATTACTCAATCTAAAACAGGGGCAAAAGGTTCTTTCGGCCTGCAATTTATTGCTTTAAGCATATTTTTTAGCTTAGGTCACTGCAAATTTTCTGGCCAGCCAAAGAGAAATTGGCAATAAGATTAATACCATTAAGCCATATAACCATCCTGCAAATGCTGCCGACAGTGAAGCATTTACTATTATCAACGAAATCACTGCAGCTTTGACTGCTTTCCCTATCAATTTTGGATCCTGTTTTTGAATGGCTTTCACCAGGGGTGGAAACACCATGTACACAAATAGCACCACAAAAGGAATCACTTCTATTAGCTTTCCTCCAAAGCTATAAGCCAAAAGAAGTATACCTGCTACTATCGTGATATACATCAACAAACCACCAAATAATGCTTTTCTATTTTTCCCATGAACTTCTCCCCTACTGATCATGGTGATAGCTGCCACAAATACCAATGGAATCAATCCTATAAAGGCATATTCAGATATTAATTCTGGAACCACACTGACTCCTAATAACAGGTTTCCGGTACGGCAAAGCCCCATATTGATTGGGCCAAAAAAATGCTGGTGCTTCCCCCAATAATCATACAATACGGCACACAAGGCAACAGCAAATGCAATGATTGCTGAAGTCATACTGACCATTGCAGCGGCTAGTACCCCTAACACAAGAAGCAGAAATGCCATGGTAGAAGCACTTCTTATAGAGGCTCTTCCACTAGGGATGGGACGCTCTGGTCTTTCTACTGCATCTATATCGGCATCAAATACGTCATTGAAAGCTACCCCACCAGCATAAAGCCCAATGGTAGACAACACCAGCCAGGCTAAATCTATTAAATGGCCACTTTCATTGGAAAAAGAAGTTAAATAAACACCCATTCCAGCTATAGCAAAGCCCGCAATAATATCTGCTATGGCGGTGACCACATTGGCTGGCCTGGTTAGCTGCAAATGGGCAAATACCTTCGATGTATTCATGAATTAATTCTCCACACGATCGGCCGGCCCATCTACACGGGGAACCTGGCCTCCTCTCAACACTGAATTTCCTGACATTTTTTTGGTTTGGTCAATTGGCTCAGCATTCAACCAATCCAATTCATCCATTTGACCACTTTGAGAATAGGCTGTCAATGCATTTTGATAACAAGTCAATCGAATGTGTTCTTCGGGCACTCCCATTTTACGCATCAACGCGGCAGTTTTTGGAACTGCCAATGGATCTGATATTCCCCAATCAGCAGCAGAATCTACAATAATCCGTTCTGGTCCATATTGTTTTACAATGTCCACCATTCGCTCGCTTCCCATCTTGGTATGAGGATATATGGTAAAAGCAGCCCAATAGCCACGATCCAACACTTCTTTGACAGTCTCCTCATTATTATGATCCACGATCACCATGTTAGGAGCCAAACCATGCTCCTCACTGACATCCATGCTTTTGGAAGTTCCTTTTTTCTTATCTCTATGTGGAGTATGAATCATCACTGGAAGATCCATTTCTTTGGCAAGTTCTAATTGCAGTCTATAAAACTTGTCTTCTGCAGCGGTTTGGTCATCATATCCTATCTCTCCAATTGCTACTACCCCTTGCTTGCCCGCATAAAGTGGAAGTAACTCCATCACTTGCTCCGCTAAAGGCTCATTATTGGCCTCTTTGGAATTTAATCCGATCGTACAGTAATGTACAATTCCAAATTGCTTGGCCCGGAAGCGTTCCCATCCTACCAAACTGCTGAAATAATCTTTAAAGCTAGCTGCCTCAGTCCGGGGTTGGCCTAACCAAAAGGCAGGTTCAATAATCGCCACAATGCCTGCTTTACGCATCGCTTCATAGTCATCAGTTGTTCTGGATGTTACGTGTATATGTGGATCAATAAACATTTCCATGTCTGGTAAATTTGGGGTTCTCTACTTAATTTTTATGCTTCTCGATGGGAATTAAGCTAAAGCCAAAGCTTCTTCGCCTATCCAATCCCAGTTAAGTTTTCCTGATTCAATTTCTTTTGCAATTTCGCTATTCTTTTCCAAAAGGCTCTTGGCTTCCGGAAAATCAGACATACTACATGCCAGTAAGGCTGCCCTTTTCTCTAATTCACTGCCTTCTTCTACAACTTTTTTAAGGTCCTCTATGTTTTTTGAACTAATAAAAGGGCCTACAAACCTCCACAATTCAGGGATTACATTTCTACCTGCTGACCATCTTTCATGAGCAAAATCAATGATTATATCCGCCAGCTCTTGGTTGGCTCTGGCTTCTGCATGCTGGATTTTGAAAAGAGGACGTTGCATAAAAATGGCTTTCACGACCATCTGATTCCAAGCACTTTCATCGAAGTAGGTAGATGGATAAGGATTATTTAATGCCACTGCATCAAACACGGAAGTGATATTGGTCCTCAAACCTTCCCTGGCCCTACCAACCATTTCTTCTGCAAAAGGCATAATCGGCAAGGCAGAATACAAGGCTTCTATTTCAAGCATATCTCCCGTTTCAAATAGTTTTTGAAGGGTGCTTTTCCAAGAAGCCGAATCAGCTGCTGGGTATTGAAGTAGTAAATAAACTCTTGCTGCCTGTAACTGGCTCCATAAATCCATCCTGAGACCCACGCACAATGCTTGGGACTCATGAAATTGATCTACGCTAAGTTTTAAAGGAATACTTTTAAAATATCTAGAAGCTTGGCTAAAAGCCATAAAGAAATCCATTTCCTTTTCGGATAATAGAATCTTCTCTCTTTTTTGAGCTAACCATACAATCGATTTCTCAGCAACCTGTTCGCTTAGAGCCGATAGAATGATGGTGGTAATTGGGTTTACTTGATTTGGGATAGACATATCGAATGGTATATTTCGAACGGTTAATCGAGGTCAATAAAGGTAAGGCAATATTCTAATTTTTTGAGGAAGGAATAACACCAGCGGTCAAAAAAGGGCTGTTTTTCAGTGGAAAATGAGAAAAATCATATTTCTTGAAGCCGCAATTTCAAATGAATCACCTCCTCTTCTATTTACCTTTAAACGATATGAAAACTACATCCTTTAAAAATTTATTCAACCTTATTCAGAAGACTCCTTCTCACTTCTGTAAAAAGAAAATCGCGGATTTTGGATATGGGAAGAACTCATCAAGCTTTCTAACTCTTGCGCTTTTTCAGGGAAATCATTTGCAATGTTGTTAGTTTCTCCAGGGTCCTTACTTAGGTCATATAATTCCAATACCGGCTCTTCGCTTTTAAATACATCCAGTTTCACAGCTTTCCAATTGCCTTGCCTCACTGCTTGTTTGCCTCCCTGCTCATGAAACTCCCAATACAAATACTCATGCTCTTGTTGTTCTCCTTCTCCCACCAAAGTAGGATAGAACGAAATCCCATCGATTGCAGACGATATCTTCTGTCCTGCTACCTCAGCAAATGTGGGTAGCAAATCCCAAAAGGCGGCCACATGATCCGTAGTAGTCCCTGCTTTTATCTTATTGGGCCACCAAGCAATCATTGGAGCACGTACTCCTCCTTCATATAAATCTCTCTTAAAACCTCTGAATTGTCCATTACTATCAAAAAACTCGGGATCTGCTCCTCCTTCTTGATGTGCTCCATTATCCGAACTGAAAATTATTAGCGTATTTTCTGAAAGTCCATTCTCTTCCAACTTATCCAAGACCTCACCCACATACCGGTCAATCCTTTCTACCATTGCTGCAAAAGTCGCATGTGGATAAGGTTGAGACTGATACCCTGGAATACGCATATCAGGACCATAATCAGCTCCTTTCCCTCCTACATAAGGTTGTTCATTTGGAAACATCTTTTTGTATTTAGCCATTAACTCATCATCAGGAGCAGCGAGTTCTGCATGAGGAGTTACGATAGGCATAAATAGAAAAAAGGGTTTCTCAGCATTTTGATCTATAAACTCAAGGGTCTTCTCCTGAATGATATCAGGAGCATAATCCCCAGTAGTAGTCCAATCATTTCCTGGCAAATCAACCTTTTGATCATTATGCCATAAATAAGCGGGATAATAACGATGCGCATACCGTTGACAGTTGTATCCAAAAAACTCTTCAAACCCTTGATTAACAGGCTCTCCAGTCGAACCTATAAATCCTAGCCCCCATTTGCCAAATGCCCCAGTAACATACCCTGCTTGTTGCATGGCCTTACCCACGGTCATTACAGAATCCGGCATTGGAAACTGACCTTCTGGCTGCACCTCTGAATTTCCTCTAATCGGTGTATGCCCAGTATGTAAGCCAGTCAAAAAAGAAGATCTCGAAGGAGCACAAACTGTGGACCCTGAATAAAAATCAGAAAAGAACATACCTTCTTTTGCCAGTCGGTCAATATTTGGAGTTTCAATGTATTGTTGACCCAAAAAGCCCAAATCTCCATACCCTAAATCATCAGCAAGGATAAAAATGATATTTGTTTTTTTTTCAGTTACTGCCTCATCCTTGTTCTTTGGAGACTCGCATCCGTAAAAAAGCAGGGAAAGAATCGGTAATAAAAAAGCCAACTTGGTGGTAAAAGAGAGTTTCTTAGTCATGGGCGGGTAATTTTATTTTCTATAAAAAAGCTCAACCAAGGTCAACTTGATTGAGCTAATAGATATTAATCGAATTTAAGAAAATTATTTTTCAGTCCATTCAACACCTGTGTCTTTCCATGCTTTCTCATTCGCAGAATTAATCACTGCCTCACATACTTTTTGAGTTTCAAAAGCATCTTTAAAAGTAGGATGACATGCTGTGCCCTCATCTAAGCTTTTAAAGAAATCCGCTACTTGATGTATAAAGGAATGTTCGTATCCAATGGAAGTCCCTGGGATCCACCATCTATCCATGTAAGGATGATCCCCATCAGTTACGTGAATAGATCTCCAACCCCTTACTTTTCCTTCATCATCATGATCAAAATATTCCAATCTGGTCAAATCATGAAGATCCCATCGGATTGAGGCATGCTCTCCGTTGATTTCAAATGTATAAAGCGCTTTATGTCCTCTTGCATATCGAGTAGCTTCAAACAGCCCTAAAGAACCATTATCAAAATGACAATGGAAAATACAAGCATCATCAATGGTTACTTTTTTCTTCTCACCAGTTCCTTGATGTACTCGCTCTTTGATAAAAGTTTCTGTCATTGCAGAAACATCTTTAATTCCTCCATTGATCCACATGGCTGTATCAACACAGTGTGCCAATAAGTCACCGGTCACACCCGAACCTGCAGCTTCTGCATCCAATCTCCATAATGCATCCCCTCCCTGAGGTAAATCGGGGTTAATGGTCCAATCTTGAAGGAAATTTGCTCTGTAATGGAAAATTTTTCCAAGCTTCCCAGAAGCAACGATCTGCTTTGCAAGGGTAACAGCTGGAATTCTTCTGTAATTGTACCAAACCGTATTTTGCACTCCAGCTTCCTCAATGGCATCTACCATTTTTTTAGCCTCTTCCACTGTTCTTGCCAAGGGCTTCTCACAAAGGATCATTTTTCCCGCTTTAGCAGCTGCTATGGCAATTTCGGCATGCATATCATTGGGAGTACAAATATCTACTGCATCGATATCGTCTCTTTCCAGTAATTTTCTCCAATCAGTCTCTACCGACTTATATCCCCATTGCTCTGCAAATGCTTCCACTTTTTCTTTTCTTCTGGAACAAGCAGCCTGTAAAACTGGTCTATGCTCATATTCTGGGAAGAAGTCTGCCAATCGTTTATAGCCGTTTGTATGGATTCGCCCCATCAAACCTGTTCCGATTAATCCTATTCGTATATATTTTTTTTCGCTCATTGTTTTTAAATCTAAAATTGAAAATTGAAAAAGAGGGTGAACTACACCTCCTGATTATTGGCTTCTAATTTATTCTGACCATCCGTGAGCCTCTCTCACTTTGATCATTGCTGCCAAAATATCATTCCATGTCTGCTGGTTTTCCATCACTGAATTTGGGAACATACAACCATCCCAGCAGATATGTTTGAAGGCCTTTGTCAGATTTCCATTTTCATCTCTCAACCAGTACCCGGCATCATGGGCAATATCTAACAGTCCATTTGGATCGGTGGCTTGACAGTGTCGTCCTGTCTTATCATGTGATCCAGAACCGAAAACACTTCCATCGTTTTGAGCCACATGGAAATCAATGGTCCATGGTCTTAACGCATCGGTCACTGTTTTCAAAGCAGCCTCTATGGCACCTCTATCTTTCAAGTCTACATCCTTTGGTAAAATCCTATGTTCTGGAGCATTGTATCCTAAGGTGTATAGGAAAGTATGAGACATATCAGCCTGGAAACCTATATTAGGTCGATCCACCATCTCCATCAATTCCACCATGTATTTCCAGCTGTGCATGGCTCCCCAGCAAATCTCCCCTTCTGCAGCAAGCTTCTCACCAAACCCAGCAGCAATATCACATGCTTCTCTAAAGGTATCGGCAATTTGCTTGGTGTTCCCTTTAGGGTCCTTTGACCAAGCCTCCACTGAAGAAGCTGAATCTATGCGGATCACTCCATACTTTCTGACACCTAAATCATTGAGCTCTTTTCCAAATTCGCAGGATTTGCGAACCATCTCCAAAAATATTTTACGTTGTTCTTCAGTACCCATTGCAGCCCCAGCCCAAATCGGAGCCACCATCGAACCTATATTCAAATTATATTTTGACACTTTATCTGCAACTTTCTTTGCCTCATCAGGGGCATCTAAGTTGATATGTGGCTCAAGTAAACCAATATCCACTCCATCAAATTTCACCCCATTGACTTCAGCTGCAGCTGTCATCTCCAATAGCGAATCAAAAGGAATTACAGGTTCGGAGTCTGGGCCTTTTCCTACTAATCCAGGCCACGTTGCATTATGTAATTTCGGGAAATTATTCATAGTTAAAAGTGGGTTTTATGTTATTGCACTTGTTTATTAAATCGACCTTTTAATGGGATTATTCCACTACTTTAAGGTCAGGATTATCTGGTCCAAAATGTTTTAGCATGACGATCGGATCAGTCTTGGAATGGTTGGTGATTTTCACCCCTTCCTGAGCCGCCTTCTCTGAAACAAAATACTCATCATGGGTCAACTGCCCAAATCGAATCAATGCAGGAGTCTCAATATCCCAATTATTCATCTTACCATATCCTTGCATCATAATCATTCCATAAGCCGCTGAATCTTTAATGGTCACAGTTTGTCCAGGGAAGATGGTCAATTCTTTGGCTGAATAATCATGAGAGCGGTAACAAATCCATTTATCATCATAGCCTTCAGCATTCATAGTAGCACGGTCCTTCACAGGAATTGGCTCCATGTAATGGTTATCCATCAAATTAGGATTGACATTCAAATCCCAATCGATCATCTCTACTAGCAGATCATAATCACCCCATCTGTCTTTTGGAGTAGCATTCCACAACAACTCATCAGGTATAATTGCTTCATTTACAAGCGATTGATACATCGCAAAAATATCTGATGCTTTTTGAGGTTCGTAAGTACACAAACTTCCAGGCGCATGAAGCATTCCAGGAGGAACATTCCATCCAGTGCCCGGCTCTAACTTAAATGCTTGAGAGTAATTCGTGATTTTATTATCTCCTTTATTGAAGTTCTTTAGACATTCTAAAATAGTCTCTTTGGAAGTTCCCGGAGCTATACCAAAGAATGTGTAAGGGAAATCACCTCCATGATTATTGACTTGGGGAGGGAAATAATAAGCCTCCGGTTTTCCGTTTTGCCCTGTTAATTTCCCAAATTCATCACTTGGGTGAATATGGTGCGGCAATGGCCCCATATTATCAAAAAACTTGGAATACATCGGCCAAGACTTGTACTTATCCCACAGTCTATCCCCGATGATTTGTCCTCCTAAATCATTGATTGCGTCTTTTAACAGAATCAATTCTGTTTTTCCATTTTCTTCAAATGCAATATGACTCAACCCCTCATTTTTGCTTGTCAACGGCCCATTCTCTGCAGGCGTGGTAGACGAAAACCAACGCTCGTCTATCCCCCCTCTAGCTCCACCTAAGGCATAGTAATCATCCGGGTGCAATTTGATTCTTCTACCTGGCACACAAAATGATCGAGGAACCCAAGTGGGAGTCAATCTTAATATTCCTTCTCCTTGTTCGAGCGCTTTATTTGCTAAACTCATTTTTATAATTGGTTAACGGGTTATTGAGTAATTATATGTTAAAAATAGGGTAATACCCCCATTTTAATCTCTTATTTAAAATCGTTTACATCCTTTCCTGTAATTGCCTCCAAGGTCAACTCATAAGACTTATATTCTCCAGGCTGCAACATGATCAATGTTTGATTTTTCCTTGCTTCAGCTTGCCCAATTGGCGGATTGGTTGCTGGTTCCAAAGCTGTAACGTATTCATTTTCGCCCCAATGTTGCCAATGGATTAACCATGGCAGTTGTTTCTTCGAAAATGATATTTTCAAACCTAGTTGGAGCGCATCGTTTGCATATCCACAAACCACTTGGTCTGCATCTACGCTAGAAGGTTTAATAAATGCCACATCTTCTCCAAAGCCATCATGCTCCTGTAATGGTGGAGCACATCTGGTAAATTGATGTTTTTTATTAAAATCAGTATTATTTATATCATTGGCTTTTGGAATTATATCTCCTTGCCAAACAATCCTTGTTCCATCATCTATCAAGGGCCAACCGCAATTTATATGGTATAATACCATATGGGGCGCCGGAGTATTCCCTCTATTAAGTACCGTATCGCTGATCCGTATCGCGGCAGAACCCAATTCGCCTGAGATAGTTCTGGTCAATTCCAAGCTTGGACCAAAAGTGCTGGTTTCTGTAATTTTCCCTACTATCTCAAAGGAAAGATCATTCCTATATAAATCAGGCTGTTTGATGGATATCAACTCCGCAGGGATATTACTAAAGTTTCCATGTAGTCCTCTTTCACCACTTTCATCCGAATTGGGAGGTCCGGCATTGGACAGACCACAAGTTGTTAATAATCCCCCTCCAAAAGTCCGAAGCCAATCAATTCCCTTATTGGAAAAAGGTTGCGGTGAGACATGTCCCGAGTGGCTTATCCAGGCCAAACTACTTTCATTAAAAAAGCAGTCCAGAATATCCATTCCCCGGTCCAAGATTACTTTATATCGAAGTCCGGAACCTGTATTAATCCATGCGATTCTCACTCCTCTTCCAGGGCCATTGTCCAATACAGAAGTTTCAATTCCTCCAAGTTGCTGAGAATTAGAAATTTTCCGCTTCCAGTTATCTATTTGAGCTATTTCGGGTGAGTTCATAGGATTATTTGACACCTTAATTTCCATTTCAAAGGTCTGTTTTCCATCCTGTAGTGTCAGGTTTTAAAAGTTAATCGTATCCTTCTGGTATACCAAGAAGGGATTGATCAATGGTCAAATACTTAGTTAAAAAAAAAGCACCGATCGGATGCTGTAATTCCAATCGGTGCATTTAACATTTACAATTAATCTATTCCCAACCCAATTAATTCATTTTTATCATCAAATCTTTGTACTGGACTTTCATAGGTGGCCCTACATGAACTTGTACTCCTAGGTATCCTTTCGCAGAAAAATTGGCAGGATCCTCATCATGCACTTCACTCATCAGCACGCCATTGACATAATGCTTCAATACATTGCCTTTCGCAACAATATGAATTTCATTCCAGTCATTCGCTTTGATTTTAGTCTTTAACTCATCTCTATCTCCAATTTCCTCAATCACATTCAACCCTTTCCAAGCATTCCTTTCTACATAATCCCTCAGATTTCCCGTTGGGTTTTCTTGTGGAGTAATCTTGGTCTTTTGTCCACGATAAGCCAAAGTGGTTCTTTTTCTCTCTTCATAATTCTGACCAGTGTAATTGATCCTTCCATCGATATCGGCTTGGTAACCTTTTAAGGCAAAAGGAACATCAGGAACCATATCACTTCTATAGTTAATTCCTGAATTACCTGTTTCAGAAATCTTAAATTTAGCTTTCAACTCAAAATCTCCAGGCTGACCATCTTTCCAAATCAAAAATGTATTGGCCTTCAGTAAGGTTTCAGGAGTAATCACCCCCGTAATGGCCCCATCTTCCACCTTCCAGTAAGTTGGGTCGCCTTCCCATCCAGTTAAGGTTTTTCCATCAAAAATTGATTTAAACTCACTTTGGGACTCAGAAGAGATTGGTTCTGTTTTATCTGCAGGAATCATGCTCAGCAGTAATCCTAAGGCCACTGTTGATAATATTCCCATCATTAGATAATGTATCTTTTTCATGATTAATCCGTATTTGATGCGGTTTCAGATCCTTTAAAGACTTCGTGATCAGGATTACCTCCAGAGATCAAATAAGCCATCAGATCCTTCAATTCCTCCTCATTTAATCTATTGATCATACCAGGAAGCATAATAGATACTTCAGAAAGTTTAGTCTCTACCACACTGGATTTAGGTACAGTTCGAATGGTTTCTGGGGCAAATGGATTTTGAGAAACATAGTAATTGCTCTCGTCTTCATTTGTCACCCTTCCTACTACTGAGTTTCCATCATTCAATACTAATACAGTAGCTGCATATTGATCGGAAATCACATCACTAGGATTAATGGTGGAGTTCAAAATATCCTTAGGAGAGAATCGTGTACCTAGCTGGGTAAGGTCTGGACCAATAATACCTCCTTCTCCCTGCATGGTATGGCAAGATTGACATAGGGTAGCAGCATACATGGCTTTCCCTCTGACATAATCCCTTCCGGATAAATTCTCTACCAAAGGTTCTGCTTCTTCCAACGTCCATCTTCTACCTGGACCTTCTGGTTGAACATCGGACTGAACAATGTCATTGCCATTTCCAGTCAATAAAGCAGCTCCAGACATTTCATCATATTTCGCTTTTTCGGAAGAAGCGACATGAGAAAGTGCCATTTTTCTAGCTCGATCTATGAAACCAACATAGCTTCTACCTCCTTTGTAATTAAAGGCATTTCTGATCCATGTAAAATATTTATCCCGTAATTCCGGAGTCCAGCCTTTTTCAGCACCTCCTAATACTACCGCCAAATACGTTTGTTGAGCGGGTGGCACATTGGCAAGCATATTTGCGATGTCCATACCGTATTGAGGATTTCTCATGATCAAATCAGAAGAAGATGTTAATGTCTTCTGAAAATTCTCATCATCCTTCGCTGTTTCTAAAATCGCCAAGGTTTTACTTACTGCATCCTCAGCACCGGTATAGGTCAAAAGCTTTGCAAGTTCACGATCCAAATTATTATTTCCTGATGGATAGTAAGGATCTAGGTAAGCAATCACTTTAGGGAAAGATGCTTTTGCAGAATTTTCAAATCTGAAAAGTGTCAGCTCAATCGCTCTTAACAAATTCTGTTTTCCAGTTTCAGATAAATCAGAATAATTAATACTAGTAAGTTTATTCAATAAAGGCGTAGCTACACTTGGACTACCATGTCTCGCCAAAGCGATAGCAGCTTGAATAGCGATATTTGGATTTTCCTCTGCAAATACCATGGATTGCCATTCTGAAACAGGTTGATGTTCCACTGCGATTCTTGCTGCATATTGAATGAAGCGATCTTCATGTGCCAAATAAGGCCAAGCCTCATCAATAGCTCCAGCTTTTGGACCACCAGCATGATACGTTTCAAGTTTTCTTCGGATTTCGTGCTCTTCCGTTAAGGTCTGTTTGGTGGAAGTACCAGGAGCTTCATCTCCATCATAATACACTCTATACAGATCCGACTCCAATCTTCTACCACCTGTCAAAAAGTACATCGCACCATCGGGGCCAAATTCTCCATCCGTAAGAGGAAGAGGAGATCCAGAAATAAATTCCTCACCACTTGCAGCATAGGAAGCTCCTTCAGGAGTTAAGGTAGTCGCATAAATAATTCCAAAACTCCAATCAAAAGTATATAATGCTTTCTTGTATTTATCTGGAAAATTGGAATTGGTACCGAACATGACATTGGTTGGAGATCCTTGTCCAATATTCAAAGCAGCAGGTAAATTATCCGGATAGTTTGGAGACCATTTTTGGTTTCCAGTTCTCCATCCAAATTCTGCTCCACTAGGAACATAGCAAATTCTGGTAGGTCTATACCAAGGCATACCAAAATCCCATTCCATATCCGAATCATAGGTAAACAAATCCCCATTTTCGTTGAAAGCTATATCAAACTCATTTCTGAATCCGGCTGCAACCAACTCCCAAGTTTTGCCTTCAGGATCTGTTTTGGCAATCCATCCTCCTGGAGCCATTCTATCGTTGGCATGACCTCTTGGGTCTTTGATTTCAGGAAATAAATTATCTCTATCCCAAGCTTTTGGTAAGCGGTATGAGTCCATTTCAGGAACATCCACATGGTTACCTGCTGAGATGTAAATAGACTGTCCATCAGGAGATAAAATCATGCTATGAGGACCATGCTCTCCGGGTGATCCCTCCATTAGTTTAATTAAAGTAACTGTTTCATAGCGATCATCTCCATCTAGGTCTTGAATTCTATACATACCTGTAGTCCTTTCGAATTCATCATTCCCTCTATGATTTACCATCACATAGACAGAGTTAAAGGCGTATAGCAAACCTTGAGCATACCCCATTCCCAGTTTTTGATCCGTTTGATCTCCGACTACCAATTTTTCAATTTTAGGAGCAAGAGAGTCTGAACCTACAGCTGGGATTTCTAACCTGTAAAGCGCTCCATATTGATCCGCAGTAATCATTCTCCCTTTATCATCAAAGGTCATTGCTACCCAAGAACCTTGATCATTTTCTCCAGGGCTATAAATATGTTCCGCTACAAACCCTGCTGGTAACTTTAATTTTGCAACCTTCGGGTGAACGGGCTTTTTTTCTTCTTTTTTCGCACAGGATATTGCCCCAAAAACAATCAGGGAAAAGATCAAAATGCGAACTACATGTTTTTTGTGATTCATAGGATATTAGGGAATATTATTGTCTTTCATTTATCGTATTTAAGAAACAATGAACACAATTCCAGAATAATTTGCACGAATTAATACAAGAGCGGTTTTATTTTGGATTTCACCCTGTGCAACGCAGAAAATTCTACTTTACACAGGGTGATTTCCTATAAATATTTCTTAGAAATAAGGACTCAAGTCGGATTCTGCAGCTGGATAAGCATAGAACTTACTCAAGTTAGTAAATGCATTAGATCTTGGAACTGCACCTTCAATTGGTGGATAATAATAATCCAATGGATTGTTAATTATTCGCTGTCCATAAGGTCTAATAATCTCTTCTATTCTATCTGTACGCTGGATATCAAACCATCTTTTGTTTTCAAAGGCCAATTCCACTCTTCTTTCTTTGAAGATAGCTTCTCTCATTTCAGCTTGGCCAGAAGCCGTACTTGGATCTAATCCTGCTCTATCTCTTATTTGATCTAGGTAGACTTTAGCTTCTCCTGGCTTGCCTTGTTCGTTGAGAATCTCAGCCATAAACAACAGAACTTCTGCATAGCGATAGACTACCCAGTTGGTTCCGGTATTATTATGCTGT
Source organism: Algoriphagus halophilus (assembly GCF_900129785.1). Taxonomy (NCBI): domain Bacteria; kingdom Pseudomonadati; phylum Bacteroidota; class Cytophagia; order Cytophagales; family Cyclobacteriaceae; genus Algoriphagus; species Algoriphagus halophilus. The sequence continues at coordinate 226,932 of NZ_FSRC01000003.1, read as the reverse complement.
GAATGCTGCTTCGCGTGTTTTTTGATATAAGGATAGGTTTTATCATCTCTAAAACTTCCAGATAAAAATACATAACCAATAGATGCATCTTCTCTCAAGTCACCCTCTTCGTAGGCGGCAATGATATCCGGAGTAGGAATATTGTTACCTTCACCATCAATATTTTGAGGATTGCTGGTTCCCATTATCGGCTGAAGCTCATCAGCACTAATTGGCCGTGGCATAAACTGGTAAATAAAGTTACCATTCAAACCTGCTGCACCTTCCATAAATTGGACTTCAAATACAGATTCAGAGTTATTCTTATTTGATGAATTCCCTGGGAATGCCATGGCATAATCAGCCATTAAAGTATATTCACCACTTGTTACCACAGGAGTGAGTATTTGCTCTGCTTCAGACCATTTCTTTTGGTTGATGTAAACATTGGCCAACAAAGTTCTAGCAGCACCTTCAGTCGCTCTTCCAGGCTCTTGAGCAGATTTCTTAGGCAACAATGGAACAGCTGCTTGTAAATCTTGCTCTATCTGCGCATAAACATCTGCTTCAGGGGAAAGATCCAATGCAGCTTCCTCTCTAGTAGCTACTGGAGTAAGGTGTAATGGAACACTTCCAAAATACCTAGCCAATTCAAAATAAGCATATGCTCTTAAAAACAGCGCTTGTCCTTTCACATTGTCTTTGGCAGCTTGGTCAAATTCGACTTCATCTATTACAGCAAGAATTTGGTTGGTTCTGGCAATAATTAGATAATCCTGTCTCCATTGGTTCAAAACATGTGTATTTGCCGACGTTCCATTTGATTCAGGGATAGAGAAATCTGCAATATCTTCCTGATTATCCGTTGCTCCAAACAATACATTTCTTGCATAATACGTGTTATCAGAGTGCATTTCTCCTAACAACCATGCTCTATTGTTAGTGATGGTTCTTAGGGGTACATAGGCTGCATTAATAGCCTGCTCAAAATCAGTTTGATTCTTAAAAAAGGTAGCCGAACTCAATTCTGTTTCAGGAACTACCGTTAGAAAATCTTCGCAGCCGGTCAATAAAATACATGCTACTGCAAAGCCTAATATATGTTTTTTCATTTTTTCTACAGTTTGATTTTTACTAATGAGATGAGATCAATCAAAAGGTGATGTTTACACCAAATGTGATTGTACGTGGAACAGGGTAACCTGCTAAGTCAACTCCTGGACTTAGGTTTCCTCCATCTCCTTGACCATTGTTCTGCATACTAACCTCTGGGTTAGACCCTCCCCAATATTTGGTAAAAACCCACATATTTTGTCCGGAAGCATAAACACGTGCCGCCTTTATTGACTTAGGTAGATTTGTGAAGTTATAGCCTACTGTGATGTTTCTAATAGTAAAGTAAGAAGCATCCCAAACGAAATTACTGTTTGGCCAGTCTCTCTCGATACCAGTCACGTTACCACCACCTACAGTAGTTCCAAAAATTCCTTCACCTGGGTTTTCTGGAGATCTGAAGCGATCTGCAACTTTCGCAACCATGTTGAATACCCCATCCAAATTGGCTGTAGAATAAAGGTGTCTCATGTACAACTGATTACCTTGAGAACCAGAAGCTACAATGCTAGCATCCCAATTTTTCCACTTGAAATTGTTGGTAAAACCATACACAAAATCAGGGAACGGATTGCCGATAATAGTTCTATCATCGTTATCTCCACCATAGGTAATTACGCCATCTCCATTGATATCTTCCAGTTTAATACTTCCTACTGTAGATCTTCCTGGAATCACTGGAGAATTTGCTAAGTCCTCGGCGTTAGCATAATTACCTAGTTTATTTAACCCATAAAACTGGCCGAAAGGCTGTCCTACTTGAGTAATATGTGCATAACCATAAACTCGGTCAATTCCATCTGCTAATTCCAATACTTCATTTCTATTAATGGATAAGTTCGCATTGACAGACCATCTGAACGTTCCTGGAGCAATAACTGCGTTGACAGTAAATTCATGACCCCAGAACTTGATCTCACCAATATTATCGTTGAAGTTTGTAAATCCAGATTCTTGAGGAACCTGAACCGCATACAATAAATTAGTAGTGTTTTTGGTATAATAATCATAACCAAAGGTCACTCGATCATCCCATAAACCGAGATCCATTCCAATATCAAATTGTGAAGTGGTCTCCCATCCTAGGTTAGAGTTACTCAATGAAGTAACTGCCGCACCTGGAACTACATTGCTGCCAAATGCCGCATTAATAGTATTATTCACCAAAGCATACTGGGTGTAATTACCAATATTGTTATTACCGGTTACCCCGTAACTTGCTCTCAATTTCAGGAAGGAGACAGATGAACTTGTGTTTAAAAACTCTTCGTCAGAAATCACCCAACCTACCGAAGTAGAAGGGAATACACCCCAACGATTGTCAGCACCGAATCTGGAAGAACCATCCCCTCTTACTGCAGCAGTAAATAAGTACTTTCCTTTAAAATTATAGGTCAACCTTGAGAAAATGGAGGTCAACGTCCATTCATCCACGTCAGAAATAGTTCCACCTCTGTTTATATTGATCGCACCTTGAATGGTTGGTAGTCGATCATCAGCATAAGTATCAGCTTGTACTCTGGTACGATCTCTTCTAAACTGTTGATTAGAAAAACCAGCTAAAATCTCAAAATTATGATCTCCAATATTATTGGTATAGGTCGCAATATTTTCATTCAACCATGAAAAATCACGGAAATTATCTCTAATAGAAACCGCTACCGTCGGAATAGAAACGTTGATTCTATTCGTTGCAGTCGAAGGGTTAAAGAAGAAATAATTTGAATTTCTAATCTCCGTATTGAATGTAGACTTCAAAGAAAGTCCTTTAATCGGTCTCCATTCTGCATAGGTATTAGCCAAGATATTTACCCTCTTGGTCTGATTGGTAATTTCATCCGCAGACCGTAACCAGTTAGGGTAAGCAAAGATATTTCCTGTCTCAGAAGGGAATCTATTGAAGAAGGTTAGATCTCCATTCTCATCATAAATGTCCATCACTGGCCAAGTATGCAAAGCGTTAAATAAAATACCAGTACCCCTGGAACCATCTGTTTGAGGCGTATTATCTACGATATAGCTTGGAGCCACATTCAACCCGATGGAAACCTTGTCAGAAACTGTATAATCTGTATTCATTCTTAAGGAATACCTTTCGTAATCTGTATTTCTTACCACTCCTTTTTGATCAAACACACCTGCTACAATTGCCGTATTTACCCTCTCTTTATTTGAAGTGATGGTTAAGTTATAGTTGGTAATTGGAGCAGTTTCCAACATGGCTCCATACCAATCATTAGTTTTACCTCTGAAATCAGATGGGTTTTGGAAAATAGCCGGAACAGGTTGCCCCGCATCTTCATAATATTCCTTTTTAAACTGGGCAAACTCTTCTGCATTTAACATTTCAAGCCTACCATTTTCAGGAACTTTCTGGAATCCTGTATAGACATTTAGGTTTACATTTGTTTGCCCTACTTTTCCTCTTTTAGTTGTAATCAAAACCACACCATTGGCTGCTCTAGACCCATATAAAGAGGTAGAAGCCGCATCTTTCAATATGGTTATATCTTGGATTTCATCAGGGTTCAGGGTATTAATATCACCTGTAATAGGGAATCCATCCACTACGTATAATGGATCACTACCTCCTGATACGGAAAGCTGACCACGGATTCTTACGTTCATCCCTTGGCCAGGCTTACCAGTAGTCTGGTTGATTTGAACCCCTGCTAATTTACCTTGTAACTTCTGTGCCGTAGTAGTAACTGGCATGTCTTTCAATTCATCTTCACTGATAGATTGAATAGCTCCAGTCACTTCCTTTTTAATTTGGCTACCATACCCCACTACAACTACTTCGGATAAATCCGACATAGAAGTGTTAATCGTAACATCGTAATTGGTTTGTCCCGATTGGACCGCCACCTCAGTAGGCGTATATCCAATAAAACTAATCACCAAAATACTTCCTGGGGCTGCTTGAATAGAAAAAACACCGTCAATATCAGTTACGGTACCTGTCTGGGTACCTTTGATCATTACGGTGGCTCCCGGTACAACTTCTCCTGTTTCATCTTTCACAGTACCGGTCACATTCGTAGCCTGAGAAAAGGCCGAAATGCTGGTTGAAAGAATAATAAAAAGAAGCAGTAAAAATCGCTTCTTTATTAATAAATAATTGTTTTTCATAGATCTTGGGTTTTATGTTAACAAGCGGTAATTTCTACTAATTAACTTCTATTAACACCCAAACCTATCCTGTCGCATCCTGATTAAAATAAATTTTTATATTAAAAAACAAGCAGGATAGTACAGGATAGAAATATGACAAAAACAATTTTATTTTTATTTACATAATAACATTAAATATTTATCAACAAAGTATACTTATCAATGTAAAAACTATAATAAGTAGTAAATAAAAAGATCTGTAAATTCTGCAACCTTTTGTTTTTCAGCGCTTAAATTTTATTTTTTTAAATTTTAATCCACTTAATAAATTAATCCCAAACATATTATACCTCTTCTAAACCCAACAAAGACTGGTTTGGACCTTTTATAAAATAAAAATACCTTATATAACATTTTTTCAACCCTTTCAATACAGTATAGAACAGGACAGCATACCATATATACCATATTAAATTGTTTTGCATGTTACAATATTGACAAAACCCAAAATACATGGCAACAACAAATAAATCATTTAACCATGTCAGCTTTTTATGGGATGATAAAAAGGCTGCCGCTTTGGAAGGAAACGAAGTTGACCTATTAATCTATAGATCCAATATCCTGGGTGCCGACCTCCGCATCACCAACTACGGTGGGGGCAATACCAGTTGCAAAACTTTTGAAAAAGATCCGCTGACCAAGGAGTCTGTGGAAATCATGTGGGTCAAAGGATCCGGCGGGGACATCGGAACACTCACCAAGGCCGGACTGGCCGGTCTATATGTCGACAAACTCCGGGCACTGCAGGGAATCTACAGGGGCATTGAGTTTGAAGACGAAATGGTGGGCCTTTTCAACCACTGTATCTACGATCTGGACTCCAAAGCACCTTCCATCGACACCCCTTTGCATGCTTTTTTACCTTTCAAACACATTGACCACCTCCATCCTGATGCAGCCATTGCCATTGCCGCTTCCAAGGAAGGTGAGAAGATCACCCAGGAACTCTGGAACGGACAGATCGCCTGGGTACCTTGGCAGAAGCCGGGATTCGATCTGGGACTCCAGTTGCAGCAGACCTTGGAGGACAATCCCGGGATCCGGGGAATCATGCTCGGTGGACATGGGCTCTTCACCTGGGGAGACACGTCTTTTGAGTGTTATATCAACAGCTTGGAAGTCATCGAAACCGCCTCGGCTTACCTGGAGGCCAATTACGGTAAAAACAGACCGGTATTCGGTGGACAGAAAGTCACATCGCTTCCTGCCGAGCAGCGCGCCTCACAGGCTGCCTTGCTGGCTCCAGTGCTTCGTGGACTGGCTTCCTCCGAAAAGAAAATGGTCGGTACCTTCTCCGATACCGAGGTAGTACTGCAGTTCATCAATTCCAACGACCTGAACAAACTTGCACCCATGGGCACCTCCTGTCCGGATCACTTCCTCCGTACCAAGATATCCCCTTTGGTGCTCGACATCCCCGCAGATGTGGACCTTTCCGATCCCGCTTCTTTGAAGGCTGAACTGGAAGTCGAATTCCAGAAGTACCGGGAGATGTATGCCGATTACTATGAAAAACATAAGCATCCCAATTCCCCTGCCATGCGTGACCCCAACCCGGTCATCATTCTGTGGCCGGGTGTAGGTCTTTTCTCCTTTGCCAAGGACAAGCAGACTTCCAGGGTAGCTTCCGAATTCTATATCAACGCCATCAACGTAATGAGAGGGGCAGAGGCCGTTTCCTCTTATGTTTCCCTTCCCCTTCAGGAAGCATTCAACATCGAATACTGGTTGCTTGAAGAGGCCAAGCTTCAGCGCATGCCTAAAGAAAAACCCCTATCCAGAAGGATCGCTTTGATCACAGGGAGTGCAGGGGGAATCGGCAAAGGCATTGCCGAACGATATTTACAGGAAGGAGCCTGTGTGGTGGTCACCGACATCAATGCGGAAAGACTTGCACAGACCGAAGCGGAAATGCAGAAAAAATACGGAAAGGATGTATTCCTGGGAGTTACCCTGGATGTCACCGATACCGAAAGCCTCAAAAAAGCCATGCAGGAAATCTGCCTGAAGTTCGGCGGACTGGACATCATCGTCAACAATGCAGGGATCTCCATCTCCAAGCCTTTGGAAGAACATACCGAGGAGGACTGGAACAAACTGCTGGACATCCTGGTCAAGGGACAGTTTGAGGTGTCCCAGCAGGGAGTCAAGATCCTCAAGCAGCAGGGACTCGGTGGGGACATCGTCAATATCGTCAGCAAGAATGCTTTGGTGGCAGGGCCTAAAAATGTGGCTTATGGCACCGCAAAGGCAGCACAACTGCACATGTCCAGATTGATGGCAGCCGAACTCGGTGAGGACAAGATCCGCGTCAATGTGGTCAACCCGGATGCAGTCATCGAAAACTCTAACATCTGGGAAGGTGGATGGGCCGAAAACCGGGCAAAGGCCTATGGAATTGAAGTGAAGGACCTTCCTGCTTATTATGCCAACAGAACCTTACTCAAAGAAGCCGTGAAAACATCCGACATCGCTGATGCAGCTTTTGCTTTCGTTTCCGGAATGCTCAATAAATCAACCGGAAACATGATCAACGTGGACGGTGGATTGGCGCCGGCTTTTCCTAGATAATTAAATAGACCCCACTATGAAAATCAAAAAAGGCATACATTCTGATGTATGCCTTTTTATTGCTCCATTAAATCTTCATCTTTTATTTCATAGGAGAAAATGGTAGTGTGGTAAAGAAGGTAGCATCTACTTTTTCTACGATTTTTCCATTTGCTTCAGAAGCATCTCTAGCAGCAACCCAATCTGGGTCTTTTAGAAAATTCTGAAATGCAGCTTCAAATTTAGCTTTGTCTTCATGACCTAATAAATATACAAGCTTGGGCTGGCCTCCCTCTTTTTCGGAAGTAATCCAATATGGATAATTCTTTAAACCTTGACGTGCAAAAAGGTCTTGGGTATGGTCTTTAAATCGTGCGATGAGGTTATCAATTTTCCCATCTAAACAGGTATAAACCCTTAATTGGAACACACCACTTTTACTTGGCATGGGCATTTCGTTTAAGCCTGGTGCTAAAGTCATAAAGGTTTGATCTATTTTGGAAACCAAAGCCCCATCCACAATAGACTCTTGGTAAGCCTTTTTCCATTCTGGGTCATTCAAAAACTGATTCCACATTCTATCTCTCGCTTCCTCATCCGGATAGCCCAATATATAAGTCAATGAATTATCATTATTTTCTACTGGCACAAAATACGCCACATTTTCCATCCCGCTTTTTTCAAATAAAGCTACTGTATGATCCTGAAATCTTTTGATCAAATCAGGCAACTTCCCAGGATTAGCGTAGTATTTCCTGATTTCAAAATAATTAGACTTCAAATTTGCTGCTTGCTGGCTAAATGCACTCAAACTGAAAAGCACTCCTAAAAGTGTCAATAATGATATTTTTTTCATGGGTTCATTGGTAAGAAAGTAAAAGATAAGGTAAGGGATTATTTTTTCCAGGCTTTTATCAAACCAGGGATCATCACCAAAGTAATAATCATAAGACCAAATGATTCTCTGGATTCTTCCATGAAATCATTTTTCATACTGAGATTATGCTGCTCTACCTCTTGAGAAACCCAATCTCCTACATGGCCTTGCCAATAATAGGCCGCACCGATAAGACAGGCAGCAACTACCACTGTCAAAGGTATTTTAGGGAATATACCCCTAAAACCCAATAAACAGAAAATAATTGCTACCCCATAAATACTTACCCAAATTTCAGGGTCTGGGTCATTGAATTGCCAAAAGGCAAATAAGGCGAAAAGGACTACCCAAAGTCCATAATACACTTTATTAAAAGTCATGATTAAATGGTTTTTGATCAAATCTACTGAAAACGATGAATTTTATTTAATTTAATCCTGTGAATGGTATAGAAATTAGTAAGCAAGGATATACCTACAATTATTACCTACTTATGATATTAATTTTTAAGAGAATTTCTATACTTCTTTTATTAGTTGTGAACTGGGGATTGGTTTTTGCCCAAGATCAAGATTCAACTTCTATTAACTATCCTGATAGCATTCAAAAACCTGTACTGTTTTTTAATGACACTTTATTCTTCATCGCCAATAAGATAGGTCCATTCACCCCCTCTGAAAGAGCCCAAAATTTCAGCAACAAGCTAGATCTTCTTCTAGAAACCGAGGTATTTGACACCACTCTTTTAAGTACTACTCAAGATGATATTGCCATCGAAATTTGGCATGGTGAAATGATTTTAGGAAGTGTCACAAAAGAGGATGCTTCCTATTTTGAAAAAGACCAAAGCGTGCTGGCCCAGGAATATCTGGAAGCGATTAAAGAATCTTACAGGAGAAATCATGAGGATCGTTCCTTGATACAGATTATCACCAGAACAGGAATGCTTATCGGGGTGATTTTAGTGGTAGTCTTATTGGTGTATTTAATCAATAAAGGCATCAATAAAACCATTGATTTTATTCTATCCAAATGGCATAAATATTTCAAAGGAATCAAAATCAAAGACTTTGAATTACTCTCCGCAGAACGTGAAGAAAGCCTTCTAAAATCATTGATGAGGATCGTCAAAATTATCCTCATCATTATATTACTGTACCTTACTCTTCCTATTATATTCAGTATATTCCCTGCTACTAAAAATCTTGCAGGGCTCTTATTGGGTTACATCACCAACCCCTTAAAATCCATCATTAACTCTTTCTTACAATATATTCCCTACATGTTTATGATCATCGTGGTGGTGGTCATTACCTACTACATAGGGCAATTTGTGAATTTCATTTCGGGCGAAATTGGGAGGGGTAACTTAAGCATTCCAGGTTTTTATCCAGAATGGGCAAAGCCTACTTTCAATTTGATTAAAATCATTATTTATGCCTTCGCATTCATTGTGATTTTCCCTTATTTACCTGGCTCAGATTCTCCTGCCTTCCAAGGGGTCAGCGTTTTTTTAGGCCTATTAATCTCCTTAGGTTCTTCTTCAGCAATCAGTAATATAATTGCTGGCCTGGTCATCATTTACATGAGGGCATTTAAAATCGGAGATCGTGTAAAAATCGGAGATACTACTGGGGATGTAATTGAAAAAACAATGTTGGTCACCCGTCTTCGAACCATCAAAAATGAAGAAGTCACCATCCCAAATTCTGCCATTTTAAATGGAAATACTATCAATTATACCGTAGAAGAAAATAGCTCTGGATTAATTTTACATAGTACTGTAACCATAGGATATGATGTACCCTGGCGCAAAGTTCATGAGCTCTTGATCGGTGCCGCATTAAAAGTGGATACAATTATCAAAGAGCCTAAACCTTTTGTTTTGCAGACAAGTTTGAATGATTTTTATGTGAGTTATCAGATCAATGCTTACACGATTGAGACTAAAAAAGCAGCCAAAAGTTACTCTGATTTACATGCCAGTATTCAAGATGCCTTCACAGAAGCTGGCGTAGAAATCATGTCTCCACATTACCGGGCTAACAGAGAAGGAAATGATTTGACAATTCCTCCAAAATATATTCCTGAGGAAACTCCGCCAACAGAACCTACTACTCCTCCTGCCCCTTCTAACCCTGAGAACATGGAAATCAAACCCTCAGACGCGGGCGAAGAACCAGAAGACTCAACCTATAGCTAATTCCTTTTTATGGTAACCGTTTGCCAAGCAGAAACTGAAGCTGATCTCCAAGGGATTTTAGACCTTCAAGAAGAAAACCTAATCCAAAACATCTCAGAATCAGAGAAGAATGAACAAGGCTTTGTAAGAGTTCAGCACAATTTAGAGTTGTTGGGATCACTAAACTCTATCGAACCTCATATCATCGCAAAAGATGGAGATCATGTGGCTGCCTATTTTCTTGCGATGACCAAAATATCCAGGAATGATGTCCCTATGTTGGTGCCCATGTTTGAGCAATTTGATGAACTTTATTACCTAGGTAAAAAAGTAAGTGAGTATAATTATATGGCCGTAGGACAGGTTTGTGTTGGTAAAAAATACCGAGGACAAGGATTGTTCTTTAGTGGCTATGGAGCCTATCGAAAAGCCTTTGAAAAAGACTATGATTTTGCGATCACAGAAATTTCTATTTCAAATGCAAGATCTTTAAAAGCACATCAAAAAGTGGGGTTTGAAGTGATTCATACCTTCAAAGACGAGTATGAAACCTGGGCCATTGTAGTTTGGGATTGGAGTAAAAATTAACGCTATTTTAATCTCACTCTCAACAACTCTCCATCAGCCGTGATGTATAGGTAATCTTCATTGGTATCAAAAGTACAGTTAGAGGTTGCTCTTCCTGTTTTAATCGTCCCCAAGTGTTCTCCATTGGGACTGATGATCAAAATTCCACCAGGTCCACTTGCAAACAAGTTCCCACTACTATGCACAGCCATTCCATCTGGAAGCCCAGGATTGGCCTCTCCAACCAGTTCACTCACATCCAAAATCATTTCCCCTGAACTTACATTTTGATTTTCATCCAAATTAAAAGCATAATATCTTGCTTTAAGGGGGTCTGATTGGGCCACATATAAGGTTTTTTCATCAGGACTTAATCCGATACCATTTGGACGGGAAAGTGAGTCTATCTGTAGGGTTAAATTCCCCATAAAATCAAGCTGATAAACACCCTGAAATTCCAGCTCCTTGACATCCCATTCATCCAATCCATAAGGTGGGTCTGTGAAAAACAAATTTCCGTTTTCACTCTTCACCAAATCATTGGGGCTATTAAACTTCTTTCCCTCGTAGGTATCTGCCAACACCTCAAAAACTGGACTAGGCTCTGAAATATCACTGACCATTTTGGCAACCTGTCTGGCTCCATGTTGGCATAGCATCAACTTCCCGGCTTCATCCAAAATCAGCCCATTGGCTCCTGGTTCTCTTTTATTTGTCTCACTTCCAAAGTATCCAGATGGCTCCAAATAAACCTGTAAGCTATCTGATTCTGACCATTTCCAAATCTTGTTTTCTGGAACATCTGTAAATATCAATGCCTGCTGATCCTCTAGCCATAAAGGTCCTTCAGACCAATCAAAGCCTGATGCAATCACCTCAATCTTAGAATCAAGAGGGATTAACATATCCATACTCCCATTTAATCTTTCGATGGAACCCGTTGTTTCAAAATTTGAAACCTTAGAATCCCCTGCCTCAGAATCCGCCTTCTTTTCTGGCGAATTGCAAGACAACACAAGTAGAGAGAAAAAAATAATAGGCAGAGGCTTATTCATGGCTCGATTGATAATGTTCTAATCACCAATTTATTAAATCCTTTTGAATTGTCATTACGAGACTTTCCAAGGTAGAACCATGAAAAACAATTACAAGCCAGTGGATCTCGATTCTGCTCCTCTTTCCTGAATCAATTTTTTTCGAACATCCATTTTGCGATAGTGCCCAATAGGGTCTGCGGCACCTCCTAATTGAATTCTAGCCTCTTTTACCAAAGGACGGACATCTCTTTGAAATGCCTCTTGGAGGCATTCCTGCGCTCCTACCACATCGCCTTCCATCTGGCAAGCAGTCAATTTCTCTCTATTGACCAATAAAGCTTTGGTAAAACTGATACTGATCATTTCAAGGGCTTGCATCAAATCTTCCAAGGGATCCTTGGTATTATGGCTTGCATCAATCATCCAAGAAATACTTTCCCATGCTTGGGCTCCATCCTCAGAACCTGAAATCAGTTCGCAAAAAATCAAGAACAACTGATACGGCTTAATACTACCAGTAGTTAAGTCATCATCTCCATACTTACTATCATTAAAATGGAAACCTGCTAACATATCCTGATACACCAACGTAGCCACAATTTGTTCAATATTGGTATTGGGTAAATGGTGTCCTAAATCCACTAAAACCTTTGCCCGATCTCCCACAGATTTACATAGCAAGGAGGAGGTACCCCAGTCTGGAATAATGGTATGATAAAAGTTAGGCTCATACGGTTTGTATTCCACTAATAACTTCCAGTCTTCTGGCATGGCCTGGTAGATTTCAGACAAGGATTCTTGTGTCCAATGCAATGAATTTCTCAAGCTTGCTTGTCCTGGAAAATTACTACCATCTGCCAACCAAACGGTCAACCCTTTACTCCCTAACTTTTTTCCAATTTCAATCACTTCCACATTATGCGCAACAGCTTGGTCTCTCACTGATTTTTTTGCATTCCCGAGTGACCCTAGCTTGTAACTATGAGGCTGCCCATAATCTTGAAAAGTGTTACTATTCATGGCATCAAAGCTGATCCCTAATGATTCTGCTTTCGATTGAATAGACGCATAGTCACTTGGGATATCCCAAGGAATATGTAAAGAAACACTATCTGTTTTTTGTGTCAGAGCCTTCAACAAACCAATATCCTCGAGTTTTTCTTCCAAATCTCTAGGCTCTCCCCCTATACCAAAGCGCCCAAACCGGGTTCCTCCAGCTCCTAAAGCCCAACTAGGGACAGCAATTTGAAAAGCTTTGATTTTTTCAACCAACCCATTGACATCATTCCCTTCTTTTGATAATTGATTGGCCAAAAATCCAAACTCTTCCTGATGGCTGGAAAATAATGATTGATTATATTCCTGTAATTGTTCTAAACTTAATTTCATAACTCTTTAGGTTGATCCTCCTTCTTTTTATTGATCCAAAAAGGTGCTGTTCCAAACCAGAGGAACATCCCTATGGTCATGTAAAGATGGCTGGAATCAAGTGAGATCAATGATTTAAAGTACATCAAAGGTGGCACTATGGTCAGCACAAGGGCTAGGTAGGATGCTATTTTAAGTAAGGTTTTCATGCAAATTTCGTTCGAAGTGCTGGAAACTGGATTTTGGAAAATATTACAAATAAGGTAACGGCTATAAACCATCCAGGAAGCCCCAAAAAGAAAATTTCCAGTCCATAGAAGTAATTCAAAAGCCAGCAAATAACTAGTGTGATATGCCAAGCAGCTAAGGCTGGCCATGTAAATGCCTTTTTGTTATTCAGTGCTTGTTCTGGCTGAAAACCCATTTTTTCAGCGAAGTAAAAATCTGCAAAGATGACGGCTCCCATAGGCATCAACACCAAACCATACAAAGCCACAAAATCTAACAATTTCATCACCAAAGCAGGGAAGCAGGCCGCCAGACTGGTAATTCCCCCTACAATCGCGGTGATTTTCCATGTTTTGGTTTTTGGAAAAATCCCTTGCAAAGCCAATCCCGCTCTATAAATAGTTGGGTTTGCTGTGGTCCATCCTGCTACTACCACACAAACAGCCCCAGCTACGCCTGCTGCTTGAAAAGCAATAGGTCCTGGAGCAAATTCTTGGGAGTTAGCATTGGTTTGAAGGAAAACAGCATACAATATTCCAGAGGCTATCCAGGCAACAAAGTGACCGATGTACATTCCCGCAAAAGATAAAAACCCATATTTCCAGGACTTAGCATAACGCAAAATCGTTAAATCAGACATCCCGATGTGCATGGCCATATTACAGAACCAACAGAAAAATATGACATGCCAGACAGAAAATTTAGAAATTCCGGGTAATGGAACTCCAGTCCATATTACTTCTTTCGCTGCCACAACAAACTCATCCAAGGAATGGACTCCTAATTGTGGTAAGGCTGCAAATGCCGCAGAAATAAAAATCAAGATCATCCAAGGTGCCATGACATTGGCAAACTTGGCTACCTGATTATACCCTCTGATCGCAATCAATGTAATCACCGCTCCCATAATCATCACCGCGACTATCCAGCCTGGGGTTTTTGGATACCAATCAGTCAAGGTAGGCATTTCCAATCCAAATGGAATTCCCACTGCAGTAGCAGACACTGCAATCATGGATCCCGCCAAAAAACAAAACATCAATGCATTGATGAAATTATATAGGGAAACCACTGATTTACCAGTAATCCTTTCTAGTTGGTAATAAAGTGTAAGTCTTTTCGAGGTAGCAATTGGACCAGTCATTAATCCCCAACTCAGGACTGCCAGAAGATTCCCTATAAACAAACCTAAAATAAGATCTGTAGCAGCGACCCCATGTGCAACAAATAAAGGGCCTATGACAAACTCGGTACCAGCTGTGTGCTCTCCAGCATACATGCCAAGAAAGCTCTTTCCTGATTTAAGCTCACTTGTAGGCACAGGTGTTCGCTCGTATTCGTTAGTTTGGCTAACTATCTTTTTAAATAATTTTTGATCACTCATATCAGCGGGTAAAAAATCCAAAATTAACCTGTCAACTATCCTGTTGCATCCTTGAAATTTGATAAAAGATAGAATAAAAGCCAAAAGCTGTTTCCCTTCCATCCTCATTTCCTTAAATTGTCCTTCGAAAATTAACAATAGAATAATGGGCTAAAATTGGCTTGAAGTAACAAAAATGACCCATTTCAAGACAGCACAGGACACCAAAAAGCCTGGGTTGTCCCATATTCAACCTATTAAAATTGAAATTGTAAATGACTACGAATACAAAAGAATTCAAGCATGTCAGCTTTTTATGGGATGATAAAAAGGCTGCCGCTTTGGAAGGAAACGAAGTTGACCTATTAATTTATAGATCCAATATCCTGGGTGCCGACCTCCGCATCACCAACTACGGTGGGGGCAATACCAGTTGCAAAACTTTTGAAAAAGATCCGCTGACCAAGGAGTCTGTGGAAATCATGTGGGTCAAAGGATCCGGCGGGGACATCGGAACACTCACCAAGGCCGGACTGGCCGGTCTATATGTCGACAAACTCCGGGCACTGCAGGGAATCTACAGGGGCATTGAGTTTGAAGACGAAATGGTGGGCCTTTTCAACCACTGTATCTACGATCTGGACTCCAAAGCACCTTCCATCGACACCCCTTTGCATGCTTTTTTACCTTTCAAACACATTGACCACCTCCATCCTGATGCAGCCATTGCCATTGCCGCTTCCAAGGAAGGTGAGAAGATCACCCAGGAACTCTGGAACGGACAGATCGCCTGGGTACCTTGGCAGAAGCCGGGATTCGATCTGGGACTCCAGTTGCAGCAGACCTTGGAGGACAATCCCGGGATCCGGGGAATCATGCTCGGTGGACATGGGCTCTTCACCTGGGGAGACACGTCTTTTGAGTGTTATATCAACAGCTTGGAAGTCATCGAAACCGCCTCGGCTTACCTGGAGGCCAATTACGGTAAAAACAGACCGGTATTCGGTGGACAGAAAGTCACATCGCTTCCTGCCGAGCAGCGCGCCTCACAGGCTGCCTTGCTGGCTCCAGTGCTTCGTGGACTGGCTTCCTCCGAAAAGAAAATGGTCGGTACCTTCTCCGATACCGAGGTAGTACTGCAGTTCATCAATTCCAACGACCTGAACAAACTTGCACCCATGGGCACCTCCTGTCCGGATCACTTCCTCCGTACCAAGATATCCCCTTTGGTGCTCGACATCCCCGCAGATGTGGACCTTTCCGATCCCGCTTCTTTGAAGGCTGAACTGGAAGTCGAATTCCAGAAGTACCGGGAGATGTATGCCGATTACTATGAAAAACATAAGCATCCCAATTCCCCTGCCATGCGTGACCCCAACCCGGTCATCATTCTGTGGCCGGGTGTAGGTCTTTTCTCCTTTGCCAAGGACAAGCAGACTTCCAGGGTAGCTTCCGAATTCTATATCAACGCCATCAACGTAATGAGAGGGGCAGAGGCCGTTTCCTCTTATGTTTCCCTTCCCCTTCAGGAAGCATTCAACATCGAATACTGGTTGCTTGAAGAGGCCAAGCTTCAGCGCATGCCTAAAGAAAAACCCCTATCCAGAAGGATCGCTTTGATCACAGGGAGTGCAGGGGGAATCGGCAAAGGCATTGCCGAACGATATTTACAGGAAGGAGCCTGTGTGGTGGTCACCGACATCAATGCGGAAAGACTTGCACAGACCGAAGCGGAAATGCAGAAAAAATACGGAAAGGATGTATTCCTGGGAGTTACCCTGGATGTCACCGATACCGAAAGCCTCAAAAAAGCCATGCAGGAAATCTGCCTGAAGTTCGGCGGACTGGACATCATCGTCAACAATGCAGGGATCTCCATCTCCAAGCCTTTGGAAGAACATACCGAGGAGGACTGGAACAAACTGCTGGACATCCTGGTCAAGGGACAGTTTGAGGTGTCCCAGCAGGGAGTCAAGATCCTCAAGCAGCAGGGACTCGGTGGGGACATCGTCAATATCGTCAGCAAGAATGCTTTGGTGGCAGGGCCTAAAAATGTGGCTTATGGCACCGCAAAGGCAGCACAGCTGCACATGTCCAGATTGATGGCAGCCGAACTCGGTGAGGACAAGATCCGCGTCAATGTGGTCAACCCGGATGCAGTCATCGAAAACTCTAACATCTGGGAAGGTGGATGGGCCGAAAACCGGGCAAAGGCCTATGGAATTGAAGTGAAGGACCTTCCTGCTTATTATGCCAACAGAACCTTACTCAAAGAAGCCGTGAAAACATCCGACATCGCTGATGCAGCTTTTGCTTTCGTTTCCGGAATGCTCAATAAATCAACCGGAAACATGATCAACGTGGACGGTGGATTGGCGCCGGCTTTTCCTAGATAGAAAACAATGAGTACCCAAACCCAACATAACCCAGAACGCTATGCTTGTCGACAAATCGGAAAGAATCCTTACGGATTCAAGGACCCCTAAGTATTTACAAGTAGTGAATTTGATCCTCGATGAAATTGAAAAAGGAAAACTAAACATCGGGGATCGAATTCCTTCTATTAATGAAACTAGTTTTGACTTCTTACTCTCCCGAGATACTGTAGAGAAAGCTTATAATGAGCTAAAGGACCGCGGTATCATCACATCGGTGAGAGGCAAGGGCTTCTATGTCAGTTCCACGAATGTTGAGAATAAACTAAAAGTTCTCCTTTTGTTCAACAAATTAAGCTCTTACAAGAAAATCATCTACTATTCCATCATAGAGACTCTTGGAGATAATGCTACGGTAGATATGCATATTCACCATTATAATGTGAACCTGCTGGAAGATTTGCTGCATCAAAGCATGGGGAAATACAATTATTATGTTGTAGCCCCTCATTTCTTTGACAAAGACACACACCCTGTGACTGGATACGAGCTTTTAAAGAAAATCCCAAAGGATAGGATGTTGATTATGGATCGAGCTGTAAAAGGCCATGAAAACGAATTCCCAGGGATTTTTCAGGATTTTGCAAAAGATATTTTCGCTGCACTAGAATCTGGGCTAAGCCATTTAAGGAAGTATAAAAGAATGATCTTGGTGTTTCCAAAAGGGGATATGTATCCTGTGGAAATTGTGGATGGATTCAAACGTTTTTGTTTTTTCCACGATTTTGAAAACCTGATCTTGGATGGAATTGATGATGAGCCTCTTTATGAAGGTGATCTTTTCTTGGTATTAGCTGAGTCAGATCTGGTGAATATCATCAAGAAGTCCAGAGAACAAGGCTTGAATCTGGGACAGGATGTTGGTTTGATTTCATACAATGAAACTCCCTTAAAAGAGATTTTAGACAAAGGAATTTCTACCATTTCCACAGATTTTATCCATATGGGAAGGTCTATTGCCAACCAAATTTTAGGAACAGAAGATCGAATGCCAATCAAAAATCCTTTTAGACTTATCGTCAGAAGATCTCTCTAACAATTATTCAATTTAATGGGTCTTGAACATTCATGAATAAAATTTCAGTAACCGCTATTTTCGATATTGGGAAGACCAATAAAAAATTCTTTCTATTTGATCAAGACTTAGAAGTAGTATATCAAACTTACCACAGACTGGAGCCAGGGGTAGATGAAGATGGTTTCCAATCTGAACCAATTGACGAGTTGAAAGACTGGATGATTGATACATTCAACAAAGCTCGTCAAATGGAAGAGTTCGAAATTACTCGAATTAATTTCACGAGTTATGGGGCTACCCTCGTTCATACAGATGAAAATGGGCAGCCTGTCACTCCTTTATATGATTATTTAAAACCATACCCAGAGGAACTCTTAGATCAGTTTTACAAAGAACAGGGGGGCAGAATGGTGTTTTGTACCACCACAGCCTCTCCTCCTTTGGCCATGCTGAATTCAGGTCTTCAGCTTTATTTCCTAAAGAATGAAAAACCTGAACAATTCAAAAAAATCAAACATACGTTCCATTTACCTCAGTACCTGAGTTCCATCTTTACCGGGAAATTTGTATCTGATTTCACCAGCATTGGATGTCATACGGGCCTTTGGGATTTTAAAAAGCAAGAATATCATAAATGGTTGAAAGAAAATGAGGTTCTGGATTTGTTGCTTCCAGCAATGAATAGTTCTTCTATTTTCAAAACTTTACCAGAGTTTGGTGAAATCCCTTCTGGAATTGGAGTCCATGATTCTTCCTCAGCACTTCTACCCTATTTGAAAAGGGAAAATGAGCCATTTATGCTTTTGTCCACAGGAACTTGGGCGATTAGTATCAACCCGTTCAATAAGAGTCCTTTGACTGAGTCGGAATTATTGAAAGATTGCCTTCAGTTTATTGGGATTACGGGTGATCCTATCAAAATCAGCCGACTATTTATCGGCGAAGAGCATAAATACCAAGTAGAAAAGATGTATGAATTCTTCCAAAAGCCAATGGGTACATATAAGAAATTGGCATTTGAAGAGTATAGATTTAATCAGGTTAAATCTAAACCTAACCGAGTTCGGTTCCATTACCTAAAGCCTGAGGCCTATGGGTTAACGCAAGCCGAATCCATGAATTTTGAGGAATTCGAGGATTTTGAAGATGCTTATTACAGCTTTATTCACGAGTTGACGGACCTCCAGATTGCAGCACTTAAATTAGTTTGGGCAAACTCTTCGGTCTCAAGAATGTTTATAGATGGAGGGTTTAATGCCAATGAAATATTCGTAGGAATGTTGAGAAAAAAATTACCTGAATTAGAAATTCTGACCAGTGATTTTGCCTTAGGAACTGCCTTGGGAGCAGCTTTACTGGTTCAGCCAGATTTTAAACCACCGGTAATTTAATTCTTCCCAAACCTTAAAAATACTCCTAACTTCATTCTTTACGATTCTTAAATTCCAAAATTGTTTGAATCTATTAATAAAATCCATGGAAGTTGCCCTTTTTATACCTTGTTACATTGACCAGTTCTATCCACACGTAGGAAAGGCTACTTTAGAATTATTGGAAAAATTGGGGTGTATTGTCACCTATCCAATGGATCAAACTTGTTGTGGGCAGCCAATGGCCAATTCAGGATTTGAGAGAGATACCGAAGGTACAACAAGGCAGTTTCTAGAGACCTTTAAGGGGTTTGATTACATCGTGGCTCCTTCTGGAAGTTGTGTGCTACATATCAAAGAACACCAACCCAAAATGGGGGATTTAAGTAAAGTCCAAAAGGAGGTTCAATCCAAAATTTTTGAATTAAGTGAGTTTCTCACTGATGTATTAAAAGTAGGCACCATCAAAGGATCTTTCCCTCACCGAATAGGTTTTCATTCCTCTTGCCATGGGCAAAGAGGATTAAGGTTAAGTTCCTCCTCTGAATTGAATGAAACTCCATTTAGCAAAGCAATGGACCTATTTGCAGGAATTGAAGATCTGGAAGTAGTCAATCTTACCAGAAAAGATGAATGCTGTGGTTTTGGCGGAACCTTTGCCGTCTCCGAAGAAGCATTGTCTGTTCAAATGGGAAAAGATAGGCTTTCGGATCATTTGGAACATCAAGTAGAAATCATTTGCGGAGGAGACACCTCTTGTTTGATGCATTTACAAGGAATCGCAGAAAGAAATCATAAACCTGTCAAGTTTATGCATTTGGCAGAAATTTTAAATCAAGCCATCTCATGAGCCATCCAAGTCAAGCCGCAAATTTCTTGAAGGACGAAAAAAGAGCCCATTGGCATGATGAAACTCTTTGGTTTGTCCGTGAGAAAAGAGATCTCGCAAGCAAAAATATCCCTGAATGGGAGGAGCTTAGAAACCTTGCATCCGGAATCAAAAACCATGTTTTGTCCAAATTAGATGTCTATTTGGAGGAACTTGAAGAAAAAGCAACTGCCAATGGTATTAAAGTTCATTGGGCTAAAGATGCAAAGGAACATAATGAGATTGTTTTGAGCATTTTGAAAGAAAAGAAATGCAAGGCAATCGTCAAAAGTAAATCCATATTGACTGAGGAATGCCACCTCAACCCCTATTTGGAAGAACATGGGGTAGAAGTGGTGGATACTGACCTTGGAGAACGGATTGTTCAGTTTTTAAAGCAACCTCCAAGCCATATTGTCCTCCCGGCCATTCACTTAAAAAAGGGGGATATCTCTGAAATTTTCCATGAGAAACTCCATACAGAGAAAGGAAATGAGGATCCTGTATATTTAACTCATGCAGCCAGACAGCATTTAAGAGACAAGTTTATGTCGGCTAAAGTGGCTGTCACTGGAGTGAATTTTGCCATTCCTGAAACTGGGGAGTTTGTAGTCTGTACCAATGAAGGAAATGCAGACATGGGAGTTCATTTAGCAGATGTGCATATTGCCTGTATGGGAATTGAAAAAATCATCCCAAGAAGAGCAGATTTAGGTATTTTCTTGAGATTATTAGCCAGATCTGCTACTGGACAATCAATCACCAATTATAATTCTCACTTTAGAAGTCCAGCTCCAGGCAAGGAAATCCATTTGATTTTAGTGGACAATGGAAGAACCAAACAACTGGCTCGGGAGAAATTTAAAAATTCATTAAAGTGCATTCGATGTGGAGCCTGTATGAATACATGTCCCATTTACAGAAGAAGTGGGGGGTATAGTTACGGCAGTACGGTACCTGGTCCTATTGGGTCTATACTTTCGCCGGGAATTGATGTAAAAAAATACAGTACATTACCTTTTGCCTCCACCTTATGTGGAAGCTGTTCGGATGTCTGCCCAGTGAAAATCAACATTCATGAGCAATTGTATGAATGGAGGCAAGAAATCACCAAAGCTCAGGGTTGGACCGCTAAAGGAATGTCTATGAAAATGGCCAATGGCATATTTAAAAGTCCTTTGGCTTACAAAATATCAGGAAAATTGCTTCGATCCACGTTGAAAACCCTTCCAAATTCAGTGATCTATAATCCTCTGAATGCCTGGGGAAAAAACCGGGATCTACCTGAAGTCCCCAAAGAATCATTTAAAGAATGGTATCAAAAAAACAGATCATGAGCAGTAAAGAATTGATACTATCCAGCATTAAAAAGCTTTCGCAAGAAGAGCAGCCACTACCTGCTGTCCCTTCATTTGATGCGGCAGAAAATATTTTAGAAACCTTTCAGCAATCTGTCAAAAACAATAAGGGAACTCTTATCTCCGAGTTGGAATTGGTGGATTTAGTAAATTCAGGAGCCTATCCAAAAGTCTATTCAGGCTCTAAATTAATTCCTGATTTAAAAACTTTTGAACTACCTGAAAAGGGTACAGATTTAAATGATTTGGACCTTGCCATTATTGATGGCCAATTGGGTGTTGCAGAAAATGCGGCAATATGGCTGGAAGATGAAAACCTAGGTTTAAGGGCAGTTCCCTTTATCACCCAGCACTTAGTCATCGTACTGGAAAAATCTAAATTAGTGGGAAACATGCATGAGGCCTACTCCCTCATTGGTTTGCATTATTCAGGTTTCGGAGTATTTATCGCCGGACCTTCCAAAACTGCTGATATAGAACAATCCCTTGTAATTGGTGCCCATGGTGCTAAAAGCCTAAAAGTCGTTTTGGTTTAGATTAGGGGTTTTCGACGATGGTTCGAAAAGTCAGGTTTATTCTGGCTTCAGACACCTTTTTGGTTGGAGGCAATCGATGAAGCCAATTGCTCTGTGTTTTATCCTTCATCACCAATAGACTGCCATGCTCCAACATCATTTCCACCTTTTGCTTGGTCTCTTTGTGTTTGAATGCAAATTTTCTTTCAGCTCCCAAGCTAAGGGAACCGATCGCTCCATTCCTTTTTAAATCTTTTTCTCCATCACTGTGCCATGCCATCCCTTCTGCTCCGTTATGGTAGAGGTTTAGCAAGCAGGAATTAAAAGTTTCTCCCGTCTTCTCCTCCACTTTATTTTTCAACTCCAATAATGCCTTAGTCCAAGGTAAAGCAGTCTTGGTACTATTTGAGTAGGTATATTCATAGGGATTTTCAGCATACCAGGCTACCTTTCTTTTTGTAATGATCTTTTTACCAAAGATGATAGCCTCATCATTCCTCCATTCAATCTCATTTAATAAGATCTGGAAATATTGATCAGCCTCCTTTTGATTGAATAACTTCCCATAATAATGTACCGTACCTCCTTCTGGAAGAAGATTCTTAGCTGGATCAAAATCTAAATCAAACAAACTCATTATTCTATCTATTGAACTTTACTCATTTCCATTTAGGCAAAATAAAACCCCTGAATTTAAAAAATCAGGGGTTTGTCAATTTTTAACTTCTAGAGTGAATCGCAATCCTATTCCCTTCAGAATCCCTAAACACTCCCATATATCCAATATCTGGAGCGATCATTCTCTTGGGTATCTGAACTTTTCCTCCCGCATCCTCTACCCTTCCTAATTCGATATCACAATCCTCTGATGAAAAATAAATTAATGGGCCAGCCAAATCGCTGATGGCATAAAACTCCTTATGGTATACCAAACTGCCACCTGCCCCTTTTTCCATATCCTCCCATGGAAACCAGGCCATTTGAAAATCTCCCATGACTTGCTTATTCAACTTACAATCAAAAACTTTTTCATAAAAAGCAATGGCTCTGTCCATGTCAGCAACAGGAATTTCAAACCAACCAACAGTTACATTTTTCATAGGAATTGGATTTAGAATTATGGATATATTAAACTCTTGTCAATTTAATGGGATAGGTTTTTCCAGCATTCCACTGGCATACATAGATATTTTCATCCTGATCAATGCACACATCATGGCAATGCTTGAAAATAGGTTGAGACTGAACCATCAACTGTAATTTACCATCCCGATATTCAGGAGCGGTACCTCCTGGATTTGAAACCACTTGATTCTCTTTATTGAGAATGGTCACAAAACCTGAATCTGGAGTTTGCTCCAAATACCTCAATCTTGACCAACATACACCAGCATAGAGGTTATCTCCATGAATTACAGGCCTGCAAACAAAAGCCCCCGGTAAGAATATAGTCTCTTGGTATTCTCCTTCTAAACTGAACCTCTTGAATGAATTATGTCCCCTTGAAGTACATAGAAGTGTAGGTGTTTTCCCGCCACGTTGGTCTACTGTAATCCCATGGGCAGTACTAAACTGAGAATCTCCAGAACCAGGACCTCCAAATTTTCTTTTAAAAACCCCATCCCTATCGTATTGAAGGAAATATTGAGAGCCATAGCCATCTGCAATGTACAAATCTCCATTGGGGCCTATGGTCGTTTCTGTAGGCACCCATGACATTTTTTCGGTATAAATCTCTTCTTTCACAGGAGAAACAATCTCACTGACGATGGTTCCATCTAACGTGGTTTTGACCACTCTGCCTCCATTATCACAAATCCATAAATATTCCGCATCTCCCTCATCCACTAAGGTCAACCCGTGTGCCCGATCCAAGCCTAAGGTCCAAGTTTTTAAAAGCTTGCCGGATTGATCATAAATGATCACATTATTTTTTGCTTCATCAGTTAACATGATCATTCTCCCTTTTCGGTCCATGACCATCTCGTGGCAATTCACTACAGGCACCTTAGAAGGGTCTAACATGCCCCATTTAGGATCTACTTTATATTGAAAATCACCGTGTCCGATAATTTCATCTGTATTGAACCCGAAAGAAAATGAAGGTGCAATACTCATGGCTAATCCCGCAAGGGAGGTTTGTTTGACAAAGTCTCTTCGACTTGTTTTCATAGTTTTAGGTTATTGTTTAATAATTTGAATCCGCATAAAGCCGAACATTCTTCGTAATTTACGAGAATCAATACATTAAACCCATATGAAAAAGCTGATTTACACTATTGCCTTGATATTTTTTGGTTTCCTACCGCTTTCATCAAGCTATTCTCAGGAAATAGCCCTTCAACTCTACTCCCTTAGAAATGAAATGAAGGAAGACCCTGTCAAATACCATCAATTAATATCTGAGTGGGGAATTGAAAACCTCGAAGGAGGTGGCAACTATGGAATGACAGACTTGGAATATGAGAAACTATTAGAGGACAATAATTTAAAGTTCGTTGGAGTTGGTGCCGACTATAACCAACTGACTCAATCATTAACACCTATTATCCAAGAAGCCAAACGGTTTGGAGCAAAGTATGTGACTTGCTACTGGATTCCGCATGCAGAAGGACCGATCTCCTTAGACGAAATAAAAGTGGCTACTGCACTTTTTAATCAGACTGGAAAAGAATTGAAAAAAGAAGGCTTAGTGTTTTTATACCACCCACATGGTTATGAGTTTGCTCCCAATCCGGAAGGAAATGGGGTAATCATGGATTACATGTTGAAAAACGCGAAAAATTTTGAATTCAACATAGATGTTTTTTGGGTTAAAATGGGTGGAGGAGACCCTCTGAAAATCATGAAAAAACACAAAGGAAAATTCCCCATGCTACATTTGAAAGACCGGTTAATCGGAACACCCGGATCCAATGATGGTCATGGAGACGTGGAAACGAATGTGGTACTAGGAACGGGAGACGTGGATATCGCTGGAATCATCAAAGAGGCTAAGAAGCAGGGCACCGAATACCTAACCATTGAGGATGAAAGTAGCAGGTCCGTGAGTCAGATCCCATTGAGTATTGCCTTTATTAAATCCCAATTAGAAAAATAAACTCATTGATTATCTAACCTATAAGTTTTTAAAAATGAGGATTGAAACAATCCATTAAAACCAAGGTTAAATTCCATCATAATTTATACATCAATTTTAAATTCAAAATCAATCTCATGAACAACAAATCCTATTGCTTGGCAATGATCTTATTTATTTGCCTTGCATTTACCACCCAATCTTTCGCCCAATTACAAGCTCCAGCACCAAGTCCTGCTGCCCATGTTTCCCAAGTCGTTGGTTTTACTAAAATCAGTATTGATTACTCTTCTCCTGCTGTGAAAGGCAGAAAAGTATTTGGGGACTTAGAAAAATTCGGGGTTACCTGGAGAGCTGGCGCCAATAATCCTACCATCATCGAGTTTAGCACTCCAGTAAGTGTGGCAGGAAAAAACCTGAACGCTGGAAAATACTCACTATTTATTACTCCCATGGAATCCGGAGAATGGACTGTTCATTTGAACCCAAAAGCAAATGCAGTGTTCGCCTACATGAAAGACGGCAAAATTGATGAAGCTGCAGTGGCTGCTGACGACGCCGTTGCTTTCAAGGTAAAAACCATGACTCCACCTATGCCTCATGAAAGAATGATGTTTATGATTTCTGCAGAGGACAATAAAGTGGCAAGCATTCACTTTGTTTGGGATCAAACCATGTTTGCATTCCCAGTAGATACCCAGGTAGACCAAAAGATAGAGGGTTTTAAAGGCGTATTTTAACCCTGCTTGATTCATGGACCTTTGAGGTTTTAAAAACCTTGAAGGTCTTTTCATTCTTTTAACTCCGAATATTGGGAATTGCATCCTTTTTGATACCTTTTTAAGTAATCCAACCTGTCAATTTTTACCCCGGTAATCGACCAACTTTTTCCAGAGGTTCATTTTCCCTTCAATGAAATTTTTAGGAAAAAACAAAAAAGACACCCCCTAGTACAGGATAGGATTTCTCATGGATTGGCTACCTAGCAATACAATTTCCCTTAAAACCTAAATAGCATCCAATTGACATTTTTAGCTTGTTTAAGCTCCGAATTCTGGCTAAACTTATATTGGACGAATACACAATAATGAGAAAAATTAATTCTTTTGCGCAAGTGCTGGCAACAGCAATTGGACTTTTAGCTTTTAGCTGTACCCCTGATCAAAAAATTGAAGTAAAAAAGGACAGTCACATCATGATGGTCGGAAATAATCTCGGCTCCAGAATGATGAATTTTGGCTATTTCGAAACAGAACTTTACGAAAGGTTCCCAGACAATCAACTCATCATTCGAAATATGTCCGACCCAGGGGATACCCCTGGGTTTAGACCCAGATCTGCCATCAATGACCCTTGGGCTTTCCCTGGAGCTGAAGATTTTCAAGAAGAATATGCCACGCCATCAGGAAGTATTGGCTTTTTTGAGAAACCTGATGAATGGCTGACCCGATTAAAAGCAGATGTGATCATTGGTTTTTTCGGTTTCAATGAAAGCTTCCAGGGAGAAGCAGGACTACAGAATTTTAAGGCGGAGCTAGACGCTTTTATCCGCCATACACTTGCACAAACCTACAACGACAGCACCGCTCCACAATTAGCTATTGTTTCCCCAATAGCATTCGAGGATTTATCGGATCAACTAGATGTACCCGATGGAAAAGCAGAGAACAAAAACATATTGCTTTATACCGAAGCCATGGAAGAAGTGGTAGCCAAGCATGAAAACGTACTATTCGTAGATGCTTTTGGTCCTAGCGAGAAATGGTACGCGTTGGAAAACGAACCCCTAACCATTGATGGCTCTCAATTGAATGACAAAGGGTACCGCATGTTTTCTGAGTTTTTGGCTGATGAAATTTTCGGCGGAACCCCAAAAGTCCCAGAGAATGAGGAGCTGATCCATGAAGCTGTCATGGAGAAAAACTGGATCTGGCATAATGATTATAAAATCCCAAATGGAGTACATGTCTTCGGTCGTAGATATGATCCATTCGGTCCTGACAACTACCCATTTGAATTGGAAAAAATCCGTCAAATGACGGCAATTCGGGATACGGCCATTTGGATGGCGACCAAAGGAGAAAAGAAAGATTTGGCTGCAGCGGATGCATTGACCCGATCACTTCCAGAGGTGAAAACAAATTACAATCCAGATGCCAATGGAGACTTGGAATACAAATATGGAGAAGATGCGTTAAAAACGATTTCAGTTCCTAAAGGATATAAAATCGAATTATTTGCCTCAGAAGATGAATTTCCTGAACTAGCCAATCCGGTTCAAATGTCTTTTGATAACAAGGGTAGACTCTGGGTAGCAGTCATGCCTAGTTACCCTCATTACAAGCCAGGCGACTCCAAACCAAATGACAAACTGCTGATATTTGAAGACACAGATAAAGATGGCAAAGCAGATGAGGTGAAAGTTTTTGCAGACGGATTATCCATTCCTGTAGGGTTTGAAATAGCGCCTGAAGGTGTTTATGTTTCTCAAGCACCAAATTTGGTTTTATTGAAAGATACCGACGGAGATGACAAAGCGGATGTAAAAGAAATCTTGCTGAGTGGATTTGATGATCACGACACTCACCATGCCATCTCTGCCTTTACCACCGACGAAAGTGGCGCGATTCATATGGCAGAAGGGGTGTTTCTACATACCAATGTGGAAACTTCCTATGGACCTGTAAGAGGTACAAATGGAGGGTTTTATCGGTATGAGCCCAAACGACATAAGTTGGAGCGTGTAAACCAAGTAAGTATTCCAAACCCTTGGGGAATTGCTTTTGATGAATGGGGACAGAACTTCTATGCAGAAACCTCAGGACCAAATGTCAACTGGATGCTTCCAGGTTCCGTGTATCCTCGCTATGGAAATGCCAATTTCAAAGGCCCAAATTTGATTGAGCAGAAACATATGGTTCGTCCTACTTCAGGCCTGGAATTTATCTATAGCCGACATTTCCCAGAAGAAATGCAAGGGGACTTGATCATCAATAATACCATTGGTTTCTTGGGTACCAAGCAACATAAAGTACATGAAGACACGGTAGGATTTACCACCAATTGGGCTCAGGATTTAATCAAATCTACGGATGGGAATTTTCGACCAGTAGATATGGAAATTGCGCCTGATGGTTCATTGTATGTGGTGGATTGGCACAATATCCTAATTGGGCATATGCAGCACAATGCAAGAGACCCATTCCGTGACCATGTCCATGGTAGAGTTTATAGAGTAACCTACCCTTCAAGACCTTTGGTAGAACCTGCAAAAATCGATGGCGCAAGCATTCCTGAATTGTTGGAAAATTTAAAACTGCCTGAATACAGAACTCGATACAGAACCAGAAGAGAATTGAGAGGTAGAAATGCAGATGAAGTATATGAAGCCGTAAGCAAGTGGCTTTCTGAACTGGATCCTTCTGATCCTAGATATGAACACCATAGACTAGAAGCACTTTGGGTAACCTGGGGAATTAATAAAATCAATCAAGACTTATTAAGGCAACTCTTACAGTCTGATGATTACCGGGTGAGAGCTGCCTCAGTGAGAGCTTTGAGGTATACTGGACATCAGGTGAAAGACCAACCGGAATTATTGATGGCCGCAGTCAAAGACCCGCATGGTAGAGTGAGAATGGAAGCCATCGCAGCTGCTTCTTGGTTACCTAAAGAAATTGGTGTTCCGATTTTAGCAGAGGCAGAAAAACAAGAAAAGGATAATACCTGGATTCCAAGAACCCTGGAAACTGCCATCGCCCATATCAATGGACTATCCGTATCTGAGAAAAAAGAAGAGGACATCAAATCATCTCTTACAGGATCCGACAGGGAATTATTTGTCTTGGGTAAAGAAATTTATGCGAGAGAAGGATTCTGTGAAACTTGCCACCAAGAAAACGGAAGAGGATTATCTGCATCCCAATTCCCTCCTTTGGCAGGAACTCCATGGGTTACTGGGAATGAGGAAAGATTAATCAAAATTGTCTTAAAAGGATTATTGGGTCCAATCACCGTACTGGGTAAAGATTATCCAGGACAGGTTCCTATGACTCCATTTGAAGGCATGTTAGATGATTCAGAAGTAGCGGCTGTTCTGACCTATGTAAGAAATTCCTTTGGGAACCAAGCTTCACCTATTTCACCTGAATTGGTCAAAAAGGTAAGGGAAGAGATCAAGGATATGGAAGGCTTCTATAAGCCGGCAGATTTGCTCAAAGAGCATCCTTTGGAAAAGTGAAGGGATATATGATTTCAGATATTTGATTTATGATTTATCAGTACATCATTGTGAGGTAAGGAACGAAGTGTCGCAATCTCGTTTCTGACCTCTGATCTGAGACTTTTGACTTCTAATCTCAAACCTTTCCAAAGTCTCGTAATTCGTATTTCGTAAATCGTACTTTATACCCTTAAACCCAAAAACATGAGTACTCTAAAACCAATCCTAACTGTTTTGCTGGCTTCAACACCGTTATTGGTTTCTGCTCAGGAAACAACCGTGAAGTTCCAGAAACAGGTAATCGCTTTCGAAAGCACAGAATCAGTGGGAGTATTTGATGTGAATAATGATGGGATTTTGGATTTGGTCTCCGGTAGTTTTTGGTACAAAGGCCCCGAGTTTATCGATCGATCTCTGATCGGACAGGTGAAACGCTATGGCGAATATTATGAAGATTTTTCCACCATCCCTATGGATGTCAATGAGGATGGGAAAATGGATTTTGTAACGGGAGGATGGTTTGAAGGAACATTGATCTGGAAAGAAAATCCAGGAGATGGGTCTGAGTGGCCCATTCATGAAATTGCAAAAACCGGTAATATAGAAACCACCAGGGGTTGGGATATCGACGGAGATGGGGTGTTGGAAATTTTCCCAAATACGCCTAGAAAACCACTCGCTTTTTTTAAGAAAACGGGTCCCGATCAGTTTGAAAAGTATCCTGTTTCGGACATGCATGGACATGGACTGGGCTTAGGTGATATCAATGGAGATGGAAGAAAAGATTTAGTGATTTCTGAAGGATGGTTGGAAGCTCCCAATGACTTGAAAAATGGAAAATGGACATTGCATGAAGACTTCAATTTAGGTGATGCCAGTATTCCTATGATCATTGTAGACGTCAATGGAGACGGGCTTAATGACATTATAGTAGGACAAGCCCATACATTTGGCTTGTTTTGGTTGGAGCAACAAAAAACAGGAAATACCCTCAATTTTGTCAAGCATCAAATCGACCCTTATCAATCCCAATACCACACCATGGAATGGGTGGACATAGATAATGATGGACAAAATGAACTAGTGACAGGAAAACGTCACCGGGCACATAATGGCAAAGACCCAGGAGGCAAGGATTATGTGGGATTATACTATTTCAAATGGAACGGGGAGTCTTTTAGCAAAAACATCATTAGCTATGGACCGGCAGGAGAAGGCAAAGGAAGTGGGTTGTATTTTTCAGTTGCTGACCTCAACAAAGACGGATGGAAGGATATTGCGGTGGCGGGAAAGGATGGATTGGTGATATTCCATAATTTGGGGAATGAAAAAAAGTGAATAGAACATTTAAACCCCTCTACTAATTCTAACTAACCTTTAATAACATCAGGAAACATTAAAAAGGCATCTTTTATCAGAGATGCTTTTTTATATACCTAGACCACAGGACACTTTTTTAATCGGAAGATTACATATTCGAACTTCTTAGCATTCTTAAGATGATCCGTATAAGCCTTTTTTCTATTATTTACCTGTTTTCTGTTCAGCTCTTTGGACAAACCACTTCTATTACAAAACCACGTGTATTAATCAGTACCGACATTGGTGGCACCGATCCAGATGACAATCAGAGTATGTCACATCTTCTGATGTACAACGATCTTTTTGATTTGGAAGGATTAGTATCCTCCCCTTCATATGGAAGTGGAAGTACTGCGGAGATTTTTAGGATGATCAATCTTTATGAACGAGACTTACCTCGTTTAAAAAAACATAAAGATGGGTTTGCTGAACCATCATTCTTAAGATCTATTACCAAGCAAGGAAGGAAGGGTGGAGCTCCTTTTAAAGGATACTCTACCTCCACTGAGGGTTCGAATTGGATAATAAAAGCAGCAAGAAAAAAAGACACCCGACCTCTTTGGGTCTTGGTTTGGGGAGGGTTGGATGATTTGGCGCAAGCACTTCATGATGCGCCTGAAATTCAAAAAAACATCCGAGTGTATTGGATTGGAGGACCTAATAAGAAATGGTCTGCCAATAGCTATGCCTATATCGCTGCCAATTTCCCTGACCTCTGGATGATTGAAGTCAATTCCAGTTACTATGGCTTTTTCTCTAACAACCAGACACCCGATGTCGTCAAAACCACTGACTACTACCAAAAGAGTATTCAGGGAGCAGGACATTTGGGAAAAGATTTTAAAGACTATTACAAGGGAGAAATTAAAATGGGAGACACTCCTTCTCTCCTTTATCTAATGAATGGAAACCCAAATGATCCAACAGGAGAAAGCTGGGGTGGAAATTTTGAAAAAATCAAAAGAAGCGCCCGTGTAGTTGTTGATAGAAACACTTCCCTTTCCGATACTGTAGCTTTTTGCACAGTTGTGGAATATCGCTTCCAAGGACCAAAAATCAATGTTCCAGCAGATTCATCTGTGTTCCAAATGGAAGTCCCCTATGGAGATAGCAAGCAAATCTGGCCAGGATACTATTTAGGTGAGGGCTTATATAGCCTTCGGTATGCTCCCAAACAAGCAGAGGTATTGAAATTTAAATTCACTTCAGAAATTCAAGGATTCCCAACTGGAGAAGGACAACTTGTAGTTACCAATCTTTGGCCAGGAAAACCTAATCCCCAAGATTATCTTTTGGGAGAAAATTGGTTTTCAGACTCTACTAAACCCAGCGATTTTGATGGAAGATTGCAAGGTGGAAAGACAATTTTTAAATGGAGAAATGAGGTGCTTTCCGATTGGGCGGAACGGTGGAGTTGGTTGAAATAAAATAGCAAGCGCAATTCTAGATGAATTGCACCTGCTACCTATTCAATCAAGGATTGGTAGAAAAAATCGAACCATTGGCAATTAAAGCACGACGGTTCATTTTCAGAATATCTCTTACCCATTCTGCAAAATCTTCCGGCTGAAGTACTTTATCCGGATTGCCATCGGTCAAACCAGCTTGAATACTCATATCCGAAGCAATGGTACTAGGAGTCAAGGTTATAACTCGAATATTTTGTTTTCTCCACTCGGCCATCATGGATTGAGAAAGTGAAATCACTGCCGCTTTTGAAGCAGCATAAGCAGACATATGTGCTCCGCCCTTCAGTCCGGCAGTAGAGGCAACATTGATAATATCACCCTCCCCTTTTTCTTTCAGGTATGGATATACGGCCATCGCTGTAAAATAAACCCCAAACAAATTTGTTTGGATCACCTGCTGCCAATCCTCTGAGGACATTTCTTCCAAAGTTCCAATTTTTCCAATCCCAGCATTGTTAATTAAAATATCCACTCCACCTAGCTCAGTTACCAAGGCATCGATTCCTTTCTTTACTTCAGTTTCACTGGAAACATCAAAAGCAGCAAAAGCAACTTTTACACCTAACCCCTTCAACTCATCAGCCACAGCTTTTAATTTTTCCTCATTTCTGCCTGTAATTCCAATATTCACACCTTCCTGAGCCATAAGCAAGGCCATGGCTTTACCAAGTCCACGGCTTCCACCGGTAATGATGGCTGTTTTATTTTTTAATGAAATCATAATTCTAAAATTTATACAAAAAGAAAATTCATAATAGATCTTTAAACCCCAAGTTTCCAAAGTCAGTTTCCATAGTTAAGTTTTTTTTTAAAGGCCCTAAAAATCCATTTAGGTAAACTGTGGCTAGTACTAGGACATAGCTTACTTCGGGATAGGCTTTTAATCAATCCTAAGCTCTAAACATACCCCTTACTTATTCTTTGTAATCAGTAAGGGTATTTTTTAAATTAGTGTCTTAACGGATTTCCATATGCCTAAAAACAATCAATGGAAAGAAGCTTTAAGCTTACTCAGTCAAATAATTTCTAAAACCGAATTGGTAGAAACTACCAAATGGGGTATGCCCGTATTTACCATCAATGATAAAAATGTAGTTGGTTATACTGGCTTTAAAACTCACTTTGGACTTTGGTTTTACAATGGTGTTTTTCTTTCAGATCCCTATCAGGTATTGATCAATGCCCAGGAGGGGAAAACGAAAGCCATGCGTCAATGGCGGTTTGAATCCATAGAAGAAATTGATGAACCTAAAATTCTGGAATACCTTCAGGAGGCAATTCAAAATGAAAAAGAGGGAAAGTCCTGGAAGCCTGAAAAAAGAACTAATCCAGAGATTCCATTACTCCTAATGCAGAAATTAGAAGAGAACCCAGATTTAAAAAGTGCCTTCTTAGAACTAACTCCCTATAAGCAAAAAGAACATATAGAATACATCGTTGGAGCAAAAAGAGAAGCCACAAAAATGAATCGTCTTGAAAAGATCATCCCTATGATTTTGGAAGGCAAAGGCTTAAGTGACAAATACAGGTAGACAGTACACGAACTTAGATATGAATTAAACATTTCAACCTAGAACATATGCTGTATTCGACCTGATTTAATCCTGATCAAGGTGAATCATCAAAAAAAAGACTTTTCTGGGATATGAATTATTATTTATCCGCTATTCTCCATACCGGTACTTTTTTTGACAATCGAGTCGGGAGGTTTGAAACCTTGGTTTATTTCTGAAGAATATTTGCAAAGAATAGCATATGATAAGGAAGTGCGTTTTCCCAATATTTCCAAGAATGTCCCCCATCCCTTTCACTGTAATCATGGGAGATTCCTTCGAAATCTAATCTCCTATGTAATTCCCTGTTTGCTTCAATTAAAAAATCATCCACCCCACATTCAATCATTAATCGGATATGATGCTTTTGATATTCCCTTATTTTATGGATGATGCTGACCTCTTGGTAGCGCTTAGGGAATTCCTCTTTACTTCCCAGAATACCAGCAAAAGCATCTTCAATATTTTTGGCAACTTCTTGGGGAAGCTTCCATTCTTTCATATCAGGATTGACTGCTCCACTCATACTTCCAGCAGCTATAAACAATTCTGGATGACTAGCCGAAATGTATAATGAGCCAAATCCCCCCATCGATAAACCAGTAATCGCTCTTCCTTCTTTTTTTGGAATAGTTCTGAAATTTGAATCTATGTAGCCTATAACATCCTTTGAAATATAACTTTCAAATTGACTAGTAGAATCCACTGGGCTATCCAGATAATAGCTAAATTCCTTTCCTTCTGGCATCACTATGATAAAACCATATTGGTCCGACATTCTTTGAATTAAAGACTTATCGGAAATCTGTTTTGTCCAGTCAGAAAATTTCCCATAGCCTCCATGTAATAAATAAACCGTCGGAAAAAGCTCATTTCCTTGTTCATAACTTGCTGGGGTAACCACCACAGCCTGGTATACAATATTTGTTTTAGAACTTGCTATTTGTACTGTATCTGTTTTGCTATAAGCATTAACAAAAAGAAATGCGAAAAGAAAAAGGAATAAGAAAGAATGCTTCATATCAAGTGGGGATTTAGGCAAAAAATAAGGTAAAACATTTATTGTAACAAAACGATATAATAGATTTTTCATCAAGAGGTAATTGTTTCGATGAAAAATCCTTGAATATTACCCTCTGCTATTTTTTGTTAAAAAAAGATTTCCAAGCAAATAAATTAGTCTCTCAAAAGAAGCAATAACTGGATTTGAGAATGCATTTCAAATAATCTTCTAGATTTGAATATAATTTCTAAATAACCCAACCCAGATGATTAATTGTAAAATCCAACCTATCAGACTTTGTATATTGATACTTGGAATTTTTACTTTTAATCAAGGCATTCTAGCTCAGAAAAGGCAACCAAATATCATCCTAATCATGGCCGATGACCTTGGTGTAGAAATCATCAATTCTTATGGAGGAACTTCCTACTCCACTCCCTTTATCGATGCCATGGCAGCCCAGGGAGCAAAATTCGAATATGCCTTTGCCCAGCCCCTTTGCACCCCATCAAGAGTTCAGCTCATGACTGGACAGTACAATATCAGAAACTATACTGTTTTTGGTCAACTAGACCGCAATCAGACCACTTTTGCCAATTTGCTGAAAGAAGCAGGATATAAAACTGCCATCGCAGGAAAATGGCAATTAGGGAAAGAGCAGGATTCTCCTCAACATTTTGGCTTTGATGAATCGTGTTTATGGCAGCATATGCTGGGAGCAACCAACAAAGACGGATTTGACACCCGGTACGCTAATCCAGTGTTGGAAATCAATGGAGTCCCCAAACACTTTACCGGAGGTCAATTTTCCACTGACATTACAAGTGACTTCCTGATTGACTTTATCGAAAAGAATCAGGATCAGCCATTTTTTGCCTATTACCCCATGATCATCACCCATTGTCCTTTTGTGCCAACACCAGATTCCAAAGATTGGGATCCGGCTAGTCCCGGCTCTCCAACTTATAAAGGCGATCCTCAATATTTTGGAGACATGGTTGCCTATATGGATAAAATCGTAGGTAAAATCATTGCCAAAGTAGATGAATTGGGATTGGGTGAAGACACTATTATCATTTTCACGGGTGACAATGGAACCGATGAGCCTGTTGTTTCCATGTATAGATGGAAAGAATATCCTGGCGGTAAAAAATACACCACTGAAAATGGGATTCATGTCCCTTTAGTTGTCAAATGGGACAATCATATCAAACCGGGAACCCTAAGTGATGACTTAATCGACTTTAGTGATTTCCTACCTACATTGATGGAAGTAGCCGGAGTCAAAACTCCAAAAAACCTTCCATTAGATGGCATCAGTTTCCTACCACAATTATTAGGTAAAAAAGGAAATTCACGAAATTGGGTGTATAGTTGGTATACTCGAAATGGAGATCTAGAGAGTTTAAAAGAATTTGCTTGGGACAAAGAATTTAAGCTGTATCGCACAGGTGAATTTTACAATATTCAAGAAGACTGGTTGGAAAAAAACCCTATCTCTTATGAAGAGCTAGACCGGAAAGGGAAAGAATCCTATAAGATCCTGCAATCCGCTTTAAAGAAATACGAGGGATTGAGATAATCACTTTTCAGGCAATTCTAAATTTATTTCACTTGAGCTTCTTCCAATAAATCTATTTGTCGTTGCAATACTCCTCTCAACTCTAATAGCACTTCCTGAAATTTAGACTTTTGAGCTAGGTTGTTTTTCTCCATGGGATCTTTTTCCAAATCATATAGCTCTTCATGCTCCATATCATCCTGATACCTAAAATATTTCCAATTTTTGGTTCGGATCCCTTCACTAGCCGCAATAATTTTCACTTTCCAGAGGTGCTCGACTACAAATTCTTTGCGGTCTTCGGCAGGATTTTCCCCATGCACATAGCCGGAAAGATTTTTCCCTTGCCACGCTTCAGGAATATCCGTTTCGGCAAAACCTAGAATTGTAGGCGCAATGTCAATGTTTAAAGTCATATCAGGAACAGTTCTATGCCCAGGGTTTCTAGGATCATAAATAATCATTGGAACCCGGATGGAATTATCATACATCAGCCATTTTCCTGCGAGTTGTCGTTCCCCTTGAAAATACCCATTATCACCCATCAAGATGATGATGGTATTATCCGCAATTCCCTTGTCCTCCAACACTTTCCTGATTTTCCCAATTTCTAGATCCACTTCAGAAATCATTCTGTAGTAGCCTTTCATACTATGTTGATATTTTTCCGGAGTATCATACCTCCAATACCAACGAGTACGATTTTCGCCAGTTTTCACATATTCTGGCTGTTCTTCAAAATATTTTTTACTACTGATTTGGGCTTTAGGAAACTTCTGTTTCTCGTATAATTCATCTACATCATCTGACCAGAAATATTGGTCCTTCGCAGGATCATGGGCATGAGGAGCACTGAAACTCAAGGAGAGCATAAAAGGCTTTTCCTTGGATGAATTCTTAATAAACTCCTGGGCTTGATGGGAGGTATACTTGGTCAAATGTACGGTATCTTCATTGATGGTTTTATAAAAATACCCACGTCGATCGTCAAACTTCCCGTTTCTATCATAGCTATCTGAAACATCAAATAATTGATCTAACTGAGAATAATTGACTCCAAATTTTCCAAAAAATCCTGTTTGATACCCATTTTTTCTCAAGATAGAAGGATAGGAGTTTTCCGCATAGGCTTCTTGAAGGGTTTGCCCAAAGGTATACCCGTGCGTGCGTTCATATAACCCTGTCAATACACTGGCTCTACTAGCTGCACAAATAGGAGTGGTAACAAATGCATTTTGAAAGTAAATACCCTCCCCTGCTAATCGATCCATTTCAGGTGTCTGGATAATCCCATTGCCTGAAAACCCTAATGCATCCCAGCGCTGATCATCTGTAAGAATGAAAATTATATTTGGCTTCTCCTCTTGTGCAAAAGAGGTATTGTGGAAGAAAAAACATAAACAAAAGATTGTTCCGAAAAAAAGTCGTGATTGTCCCATAGCATTAAAATAAATTAAAGAAATGAAAAAGCCTATCCTGCTCAATCCGTATCCGACAAGGAATAAACCAATACCTCTTCCAAAAGTTTAATCCCTCATACCTCCCAACATTCAGACTCCCTTGCTACAACCTTCTAACTTCCCCTCTTCCTACTCTCCCACCTCTACTACGAATCTCTGATACCGAGTCATAGGGTGTTCGGCATTATCTGTTACCTCGGCAATGACATGAAGTTGGCCGAGAGAAGTATCATCTAAAGAAATGATCACTTGATTTCCCTCCCCTTTAAGAATCGCTTCTCCCTGATAGGTACCCACTTCCTGATAGATCCAGAACTTAACTTCCAATTCGTCTCCATCCGGATCAGAAGTTTCAATTTCCAGAGTCAAACTTTCTCCAGGGTTGGCTTTTACCTGATTGGGTCCAACAGCTTTGACGACAGGTGAATGGTTGGCCTCTGAATAATCCATCACACACCAATCTGCTCTGGCAGCAAAATCCTTTTGAATTGCTTCTACCCATCGGATCTGAGGATAGGTGGCATCTAGCTTCTCTGTAAATGGATTGTAATCCAATACATTTTGTCCATCTTCCCATCGGTTGGGTAACGAATCAGACTGTACCAATCTTCCTCCCCAGCCACCCCATTCGGGATGATTAAGGTTATTCAGTCCCACATTAATCAAATGCAAATAGGCCGGTGAATCCCCTTCAGAAATAAAGTCATACACCCCAAACGTACCCCATTGTGCATTTTCCAACTTGGTAGGATCTCCATGGATATGTTCATCATCTCCTTCCTGCTTTTGCCCATCTCCATAGCTGTAATATTGCTTCAATAAAGGACCATGGTTGTTGATGATTTCTTTACCCATAAATTCCCCTTCAAAAAGATAATGCTGGGATTCAGGAACCGCCCTCTTCCAATCATAAGCAAAACACCAAAACTGACTGGCATTGTAGAAAATCTTCAGATCTGGCCAATTGGGAGCAATGTATTTTCTATAGGTAGCATCCTGATCCAGAATTGCATAGATAATGGCCTTATCGATTACTTTTTGGTAAACGGCATCCCATTCCGGAGTGCCTTTATATTCATCTTCTATGGACTTCAAAGCTCGGGCAATGGTATTTGTACCACCCCAAACCTGTAGGTAGATGGGGGCCATCTCATCATCCAATAATTTTGCTTTAACAAAATCCGACCCCTCAGTATCCTTTTCCATTTCCCCTTCAAAATCAATATTCCCCACTTTGACCAAGCTCCTCAAATAATCAGCTGTAGGAAAACCGGCTGCATGCTGACTCAATTTTGGGTACACCTCCTCATAAGCATCCAACAAGGGGTTCATCCACTCCACTCCTGGCCACCGGAGATCCGTTTTTGCTCCATATATATTTTTGGTCATCTCCATTTCCGATGTGAACAAGGTGCCTTTCCCATCGCCTTTATAATGCCACATGGAACTGCTATAAATCAACCCTTCAATTTGAAATTCATTTGCGTATAAAAGCATACGGATAAATGAATCCACGTCGTCAATCTCTCCATCTGTAGTGACAATCGTTCGAGGCTTTTCCGTTGTCGGAGTAGATTCCTCCGCGATCTCTGGCTTAGGGTCACAGGAAATTAACATCAAAAAAAGAGCTGAGAATACTAAAGAGTGTTTTCGCAAGAAGTTCATGGGCTTGGGGCTTAAGAAGGATCAAATTATAAAACCCGGGGATAAATACGAAATACGATCGAGGAAATAAGAAGTACGATTGAAGAAATATAATTGGCGAGTTACGAGGTACGAAAACCCACAACCGACAACCCACAACATTTATAACTCACTTATATAGGTTTCAGAAAACAATAAGTTTGAAATACGAAGTACGAGCGACGAAGTACGAGAACCGACAACACACAACTCACAACATTTTCAACTTAATAAAACGAGATTGCCACGCCTTCCTTCCCTAAACCTCTGCAATGGCTCGCAATGACGGTAAAACCAAAAACTCACAACCCAAAACTTTCCAAGTGTCTCCAAAAACTGATAAAGTCCGGCTTCTGGAGAAGCAGGACAACGAAGAAGGAACCGACAACCAACAACCCACAAGCACGACAACATTTCCAACTTTTTAACACCTCCCTTCCAAGAACAATAAGTTTGAAATACGAAGGACGATCGACGAAGTACGAAAACCTCCAACCTCCCTACTTCCACCCTCCAAACCTCTCACTTCCCAACTTCTTACAAAACCATTTCCGATAATCCCCAATTTCCAGTAGTTTAATAGATAGATAAAATTCACAATGAACCTGAAGATTCTAAGTCTTTTTTTAACCCTAATACTTTTTTATTCCTGCACTCCTGATCTTCCGGAAGAAGTGCAAGTAGCCTTTGATGAATTGCCGGAAACCTTGGATTTCAATATTCATGTCAAACCCATCTTATCGGACAAGTGCTTTGCTTGCCATGGCCCAGACCTTGCCGCACAAAAAGCAGGTTTAAGTCTTCATACCCCAGAAATGGCTTTCGTTGACTTGCCCAATTCCCCTGGCAAAAAAGCCATTACGCCTGGGAATCTTCGAAAGAGCGAACTATTTCACCGGATTATTTCTGAGGATGATGAGTTTAAAATGCCATCGCTGGAATCCAATCTAACTTTGTCCGCAAAGGAAAAAGCAATCCTGATTAAGTGGATCGAAGATGGCGCAGTGTATAAAGAACATTGGGCATTTATCAAGCCCGAGAAACATAGTCCACCGAGTGTAAAAAATGAAAACTGGGTCAAAAACCCTATCGACCAATTTGTCCTTTACAAACTTGAAGAAGAAGGAATTACTCCTTCTCCAGAGGCGGATAAAGAAACTTTATTAAGAAGATTAAGTCTGGATCTAATCGGGTTGCCTCCCAGCAAATCTGAAATCGAAACCTTTCTCGCTGACAATTCTGAAAATGCCTATCAAAAGCAGGTAGAACGACTCCTTGAATCCGATCATTACGGGGAGAAAATGGCCTTCCATTGGATGGATATCGCCCGATTTGCAGATACGCATGGCTATACGGTGGATCGCTATCGAGATGCTTCCCCTTACCGGGATTGGGTGATCAATGCCTTTAATTCCAACCTACCCTACGATCAATTCATTACCGATCAACTCGCAGGCGACCTGCTTCCCAATCCTACCAAGGATCAACTTATTGCTACGGCTTTCAATCGCATTCATCCCCAAAACATGGAGGGAGGAATAGTCGAGGAAGAATTTCGTGTGGAATATGTAGTGGATCGAACAAGTACCATGGCACAGGCATTTTTAGCTTTGACGGTTGGTTGCGCCAGATGTCATGATCATAAATACGATCCCATCACCCAGAAAAACTTCTACGAACTCAGCAGTTTTTTCAACAAAGTGGATGAAGCAGGCCAAATATCATGGGACGATGCGATGCCTGTTCCCACCATGCTGCTGACTGATGACAAAAAAGATCAGATGCTGGATTATCTGCAATCCCTGCAAAAGAAAGAAGAGGAATCACTTGAAGAGGTGATTGAAGCTGAAGAAAAAGCTTTTACAAATTGGTTGAATTCAAAAGCTTATCAAAAAGATGCAACACGGGAATTCCCAGCCAGTCAAATCGCTTATTATTCCTTTGAATCATCGATCCAAAATAAACTTAACCCAGCCCAGAAAGGATCCATGGAGAGCAGTGAGGTAAAAAACCAACCTCCCAACTATGTAGATGGAGTCCGAGGGAAAGGCATCAAACTGAATGGGGATATGTGGCTTGAACTCGGAGGTCCCGGCGCATTTTCAAAATCCGAACCTTTTTCAGTCAGCATCTGGGTCAATATTCCAAAATCCTTAACCACTGGAGCCATTTTCCATAGCGGTTCGGGTGCAGTTCTTTACAACTGGCGGGGATATCACCTCAGCCTAAAAGACAACAAACTGGAAGTTTTGATGGCGCATTCCGCTCCTTACAATGCCATTACCAAGCTCAGCGAAAGTGATATCCCCAGAGATGAATGGATCAATCTAACCCTCACGTATGATGGTTCGGCCAAGGCTAAAGGTTTGCATGTTTATCTGAATGGAAAACCATTCTCCACCATCACCACCCATGACAATCTTTACAAGGATATTCTTCTTGCAGGAAATCAGCCAGGTTTGCAAGTGGGAGCCGTCTGGAGAGGGAAAGGGATTAAAGGTGCGATAGCGGATGAGGTTAGTATTTATGATCAGGAACTTTCCCAACCCGAAATTCTACAGATCTACAATCGAGACCAATACAAAGCTTTACTTAGTAAGAATCCGGAAAATTTGAGTTCCGATGAAAAGGCTCAACTCAAATCCTTCTATCTAAACAACCATTCTATTCCCTATCAAGCAAAACTTAAATCCTTGATTGCTTTCAGAAAAGCTTATGCGGATTCGGTAGAAAATATCCCTGAAATGATGATCATGCAGGATATGGAAGAGCCAAGACCTACTTACATCCTGACCCGAGGAGAATACAATAATCACGGGGAGGAGGTTTTTCCAAATACCCCGGAAAGCGTCCTTCCTATGCCGGAGAACTTGCCAAAAAACAGATTGGGTTTGGCGAAATGGACTACTTCTCCCGAGAATCCCCTTACGGCTCGGGTGGCAGTGAATCGCTTTTGGCAGAATTACTTCGGAAGGGGTTTGGTTGCTACTTCAGCAGATTTTGGGAATCAGGGACAACTGCCCTCGCATCCGGAATTGCTGGATTGGCTGGCAAATAAGTTTCTGGAATCGGGGTGGGATGTGAAAGCCATGCAACGCCTGATTGTCACTTCTGCGACTTATCGTCAAGCCTCAATAATGAGCAAGGAATTGGAGGAGAAAGATCCGGATAATGTCTTACTGGCAAGAGGGCCTTCGGTACGTTTGCCCGGCGAATTGATCCGTGATAATGCGCTTTTTGCATCGGGATTGCTGAATCCAAAAATCGGTGGAAAAAGTGTCTACCCCTACCAGCCAGAAGGATTGTGGCGGGTAAATTCTGCCACTTACGTTCAGGACAAAGGAGAAAACCTTTATCGCAGAAGTTTGTATACTGTCTGGAAGCGATCGGTGCATAACCCTACCCTATCCATGTTTGATGCGCCGGATCATAGCGAATCCATCAGCAAAAGACAGGAAACAAACACGCCCCTGCAAGCGCTTGCTTTGCTTAACGACCCTACTTTCCTGGAGGCTTCAAAAGTCTTGGGGGAACAGATGGCTGGGTATTCAAAGATTTCCGAAGCCATTCAGGATACTTTTCAAAAGTTGACCGGAAGAAAACCCCTACCGACTGAACTGGAAATACTGCTGGAATTACGGGAAAGCGAGTTTCAAAAATTCACCGAAGACAAAGAAAAACTGAAAGGCTGGCTGAGTGCCGGGGAATATGAAATCAACACTAAGTTAGATCCAACCCAGGTGGCCGCCAACGCAGTGGTCGCCTCGGTGATTATCAATTCAGATGCTGCCATAACCAAACGATAACCATGAGTCTACACCACCATGACGCTCCTTTAAGATCGAGCAATGCAGATCTACAGGAAATAGAAAAGAAGATGGACAGAAGGAGATTTCTGACTAAAACTTCTTTGGGGATAGGCTCCATGGCTTTGGGTTCCCTGATGGGAATGGAGAAAATCTTCGGACAAAACACTCCTCCTATTCCAGCAGCAACAAATCCTTCCATGGGATTGGGTCATTTACCACATTTTGTACCCAAGGCCAAGCGGGTGATTTATCTCTTTCAAGCCGGAGGACCCTCGCAACTGGATTTATACGATTACAAACCAAAGCTCCGGGATCTACACGGGCAGGAGCTTCCCGATTCGGTGCGTGACGGACAGAGACTAACAGGCATGAGTGCCGATCAAAGTTCCTTTCCCATGACTTCCTCCGCCTTTAATTTTAAGCAATACGGAGAAAGCCGGGCTTGGGTGAGTGAACTGATGCCACATACGGCCGAGGTGGTCGATGAGCTTTGCTTTATCAAAAGCTTGCAGACCAGCCAGATCAATCATGATCCTGCCATTACTTTTTTCCAGACGGGGCACCAACTTCCCGGTAGGCCTTCCATGGGTTCCTGGCTGAGCTATGGCTTGGGTTCGGATAATGAAAACCTCCCCGCATTTATCGTGATGATTTCCAAAGATGCCGTGCGGGATCAACCCCTTTATGCCAAGCTTTGGGGAAATGGTTTCCTTCCTTCCCAGCATCAGGGGATTCAGTTCCGCTCCGGAAAAGACCCCGTGCTGTATCTGGGAAATCCTGAAAACTATGATGGAAATGACCGCCGGGAAATGCTCGACTACCTCAAATCACTCAATGAAGTGCAGCTCGATACCTATGGAGATCCGGAGATCAATGCCCGCATTGCACAGTATGAGATGGCTTTCCGCATGCAAACTTCCGTGCCCGAGGTGACTGATATGTCCAAGGAACCGAACTGGGTCTACGAGATGTATGGCGAAGAAAGCCGTGATCCGGGCACCTATGCCGCCAACTGTCTGATGGCCAGAAAGCTGATCGAGAACGATGTGAAATTCGTGCAACTCTACCATCAGGGCTGGGATCATCATGGCAGCCTTCCGAATGGAATAAGAAACCAGTGTCAAAAAACAGATCAGGCCACCGCTGCCTTGATCAAAGACCTCAAACAGCGAGGCTTGCTCGAAGACACCTTGGTGGTCTGGGGTGGAGAATTCGGTAGAACCGTGTACTCTCAGGGCACCCTCTCACCGGATAATTATGGACGCGACCATCATCCCAGATGCTTTACCAAATGGATGGCAGGAGCTGGCGTAAAGCCCGGTTTTAGCTATGGGGAGACCGATGACTTCGGCTACAATGTGGTCAAAGACCCAGTAAGCGTACACGACCTACAAGCCACCATGCTACACCTATTCGGCATCGATCACGAGCGACTTACCTTCAAGCATCTAGGCAGAAGATACCGACTGACAGATGTAGAAGGGGAAGTAGTAAAGGGAATTTTGTCCTAAATAAATAAGCGATTTGGAAGGAATATACCCAGTAATGGTTATGTAAGGGAATACAATAATTGGAACTATAAACAGAT
Source organism: Algoriphagus halophilus (assembly GCF_900129785.1). Taxonomy (NCBI): domain Bacteria; kingdom Pseudomonadati; phylum Bacteroidota; class Cytophagia; order Cytophagales; family Cyclobacteriaceae; genus Algoriphagus; species Algoriphagus halophilus. Next base: position 182,138 of record NZ_FSRC01000003.1, on the reverse strand, counting down.
CATTATGTGTCTAAGCGTAATTTAAATCTACGCCCAACTATTCATGCCATGCCATTTAGCAGTCAAATTATCCAGCTAAATCCAAACTGTAATTTCTGAGTTCCTGAGCGCCATAAAGAGATTCTTAAAATTTGAACTCAGGAATTCTTACATTCCAAATTAAAAAACTTCGAATCAAAAGAATTACTTCACACACTTTTCTCCGACCTCAACTAGCGTAAAATCAGCTTAGTAAAATTTGCCAAAATTGTATAGCGCATTGGGATTTTTTCAGTATCAACTTAAACCAATAATCAAGAACTTTAATAAGGTATTAGAAATCGAAATAGTAAAGTATAACTATTAAGACTTATTTATGAAAAAACTTATTCTAATTTTCGCACTCCTCTTTTCTGCTTTTTATGAGCTAATCGCTCAAAACCAGGACACCAAGTTTTTAATTGAAGAATACATACAGCAAAGTGAAAGGCAGAAAAAGACTGCTATAATCATGATGGGAGCAGGTGTAGGAGCGACTGCTCTTGGCATACTGTTAGCTACTACTGCTACTAGTTGGGATAGTCCAGCTTTTGGAGGAGGTGGTATTCTCGCTTTAGCAGGATCGGCATCTACTGTTATTGGAATAGCAATTTTAGTCAGTTCCGCTTCAAATGCCCGAAAAGCTGGAAAATTGAGTTTGGAATTAAGTTCTACAAGAGTTATCAATTCGGAAGTCACCCCTCAGATGATTTACCCCTCTTTAAAATTTTCTGTTCCTCTTAACTCCTCAAAACGATGAAAAATATAGCCATAGCATTATTTCTCATTGGAATTATTTTCCAATCCAGAGCTCAATCAGAAAGACTGGAAAACCCACAAGTGAGTTTAATGGAAAAAAGTGACCATCAATACACAGCAGGCTGGATTTTTCTTGGGACTGGTACAGCGTTTATAGTAGCGGCACGAGCTATACCTACAAAATATGATTATTATGATGGCTCAAGCAACCAAACGTTTCTTTCAGTTTTAGGCTGGACGGGTTCCATTGCAATAATTACAAGCATACCCCTTTTTTTAAGTGCTGGCAAAAATGCAAGGTTAGCAGCCAAACTATCACTTCAAAATCACACGCTGTATCAACCTATACCTCTTGATCATCCTCTGCCTAATTTTCCTTCCTTAAGCTTGAAAATCCCACTATGAAGATTAATAGGAGTAGCAAGATTCAAACCATCAATCCCTATCTGGGTGTAGTCAGATCCGCTATCTAAGCGTAGTTTTTTAATATTATCCGAGATTTGTAATTCCGACCAGCCACTCACGAAAACCTAATCGTATGCTTAAAAGGCGTGAAACCCGTCAGGTACACCGTAGGTGTGGACATTCGAGGCAAGGCTCCGCGTAGTTGGACACCTTTGTGTTCTGCCAGTCCAGGCCCAAAGGTCAGCGTGTCGCCTTTTAGCGTATAAGTTCCTACTTCGCCTGTGTTAAGGAGGTAGGAGTCATTTTCAGCATTTAAAATCACCACATTTTTGAATTCCCCTCCTTCTCGGAAAATAAGTTCTATCGAAACCGGAACGTTATCGGTACCCATGATTTCGATGTCACATTCCACTCCGCCGTTGCTTTCCCTAATTCGAGCCCTCGAGGTGAGGTACTGTATTTCACTTTGTTCTCGATTACTTTGGGGCATTTTTTCCCAATCGCCACCTGGGTCAATGGAGTCTTTGGGGTAGGGTTGATAATAGGGCCCAGCAAGTTTCTGTTCCATGACGTAATCCTTGCCTTCCTGCCGGATCTCGCCACCTTGGAATTGTCCTTTTCCAAAAAAGGAAGCTGAAAAGCGAATGCCCTGCAACACAGCATTACCGGAATGAAAAGTCAGGAAAGTTGGATTTTGGGAAATAACAGTGGCATCCCAGTTCCCTCTCCGGATGCGAACCAGACCCGAGTACGGAAATGCTTTGGCGTAGCTCGTCGGCAAAGAATTGGGCTTGGGTAATTCCCGCCATAGGGATATATCTTCCAGAAAATAAGATAATTGGGAGACGGATTTCTCTAGAACTGTAGCCTCGATTTCTTTACAGATTGCCGAAAAAATGCCATTCTGATCCTTTAAGGCCATAAAACGGTAGGGGTAGTAATAGCCCTCCATAGTACCAACTGCGGCCTTATCCTGTCTGCCAGAGGCATCAGTGGCTATCTCACCGTTGGGATGGATATAGTACGTTGTCATCATCAGATTTCTACGCACAAACTCGTACAGTTCCGGCTTTTTTGCGCCCTTGGCGATGGTAATAAGCACTCGATCAGTGAGTGGTGAATAGATAAGGGTACTTTTCTCGTTGTACTGTCCATCGGGATCCATGTCGATATGCTCGCCCAGCCATTCGTCGATTCGAGCTACGTAGCGCGGATTGGGCCAAACCTCGTTCAGCTTTGTCAATGCCGCCGATACTACCCAGCGGTGATTGGGCGTATGAATACCCCCAACGATCAGGCATTCACCAGCCCTTTGCAAAAAAGTTTTTAGGAGTTCCAACTGAGTGGAGTATCTATTACCATCTTCCCTCAAGACAATTATGTACACTGGCACCAGCCATTTGACTATAAAACCCGTGTCAGGTGTAGAATGAAAATTAGTAGAAAGTAGGTCGATGGTACCATCGGAATGCTGAATTTTCAGGAGGTAGTTTATTGCTTCTTCAAGTTCTTTGGCTATGGTTTCGGAACGATAGTACCTGCTCTCAGAACTCGCTAGAGCGCAACCCGCCGTACGGATATATGCTACCGTAGAATGCGCATTGGGGATTTCTGCTCCGTCTAGGAAGCCACCGTAAGCCGGACTTTTACTATCAGAAACCCGGTATCTACGTTGCCGATCAAGCTGATTGTCATTGGCTTTGATTAATCTTTCCAGCCATTCAGGCTTGCTTTCATCTTTCGCGCTGGAGGGAAAAGCCATCGAAGTTAACATCGGAGCGGCACAAAAAGCTACCGAACCATATTTGACAAATTCTCTTCGTTTCATAGATCGTAAAGCTGAAAAGGTTTTGGGTTATTGCTTACCTAAACTTATGGATTAAAATGCCGGATATCAAAAGTCGAAATTGCTCTTTTTTCCTCTGTCTGAGTGTAGTCAGATCGGTTTAGCACTGGGTGATGTTAGATCCCCCCGTCTGGGCTTAGTCAAATGGTTTTTAGGATTGGGTGTTACTCAGTATAGTATTAAGGAATAACCACAACCTAATTTTTTTTTAAAAAAGATTCCTATTATCAGCAATAATCAACCTCAATCATTCCTCCTTCTCCGAAAAAATCGGCCTACTGGCCAATCGAATCGAACTCGACCTAAGACCGGATTTTCTGGTCCGACGGCACCTACACGCTTCTGTGATACCCACAAAAATTGGGTGCGCCTTTGCGCCCCCCAATTCATATTTCACCTATCATCACGAAGCTCCATACTTCATCAGTAACAGTTTCCCGTGCCGATTATGCCTTTGTTATAATTGTCGAACGTCAAGGCTATTTCGAGCATCTGGGTACGGATTGGACTGCTCTTGGGTAATGCTGCGACCTGCGCAGGTGTGTAGGTGTTGAACAGCGAAATCGCAGTGTTGTATTCTGCTGAGACCGCCGACTGATCAGCACCGCCAAGTATGTTCAGCGAAGTCGCCATGAACTGGTGAGCGAATTGGTAATAAACATTCCCAGAGGGCGGCGTGTTGAATGCCTCATACCAAGTCTGACCACTGAGGAAGAACACTGTGCTCGCACCGCTCGGTAACAGGGCCCAGGTATCATCATAAGGGGCAGGACCGAACTCGGAGTGCGTCTTCCAGTATCCCTGGGTCAGCGCACACTCATTGCTCGGCGGCAACTCGCAGCGGATGCTTACTTCCGCGGAGGCCTCAAGGTCAGTGTTGGCCCCATCAAGGTATGCGGAGTTGATATAATTCTCGGTGTAAACTCCGTCGACGTACAGGCTCTGGTCGTCCGGGCAGGTGAAGGTTTCCGGGAAGACCTTGACCGTAGTCTCGGAGATCAACTCAGAGTAGTTAACCCTTGGATCGCTCAATGTGACCTCGTCGTCACCGATGACGTTCACCGACCAGGTGAAGCCCTCTGTCGTGGAGTTTCCACCGACGTCCGAGGTCACGGTGGCTGAGTTCTCCGTGGCGCTAGCGTCCAACGGCGAGGCCGAGTAGGCGCAGGAGACGGAGCCACCGGCAGACACCGTACCAGTGTTGTCATTAGTCCCGGGGCATACGATTATGGCTGCAGTGCCATCATTCAATACGTCGGAAAGGGTGAAAGGCACATCGAAATCGTTCGGGTTGGTGACCGTGATGAGGCCGGAGACCTGGAAGTTGTCCTCGACAGTGATTTTGGTGGCCGTTACTGTCCAGTTGGAGAGAAACTGGTCACCGGGGGCGCCGGTGTGACTGCCCTGGCTCACGGTCTTGTTCAGCTCCCAACTCACCGTCCGGTCGTAGATGGCTGCCACTGTCTTGGCTATTTCAAGACCGGGTCCTATCCGCATTTGTGTGTTTAAAATATCTTAGGCATCCCCGTCACTGAGAAGGTCTGCAGAGGAGATTTCCTGTTCGGGCTGCACATCTGTCATGCTATCTATTCCACAGGATGTCAGGAATAATATGGCGAAAAAAGGTACTAGGAGCTTTTTCATATTTTTAAAAATTTTGTTAAGAATAGATTTATTATGTATCTGAAATACATATTATAATATATAAAAAAATTAACGACTCAAGATACTAGATTAAATTCATGAATCTCTTCCCTGTCAGTTTGTAGTTAGATATTTCTTGCCACAGGGGGGGGGGATTAATTTTCTGGCTTTCCACATTTTTAATCTAAAATACCTTATACGTACCCTTTCTAATCAAAGCAAACGATTCCGTAGTATTGGTAAAACTCAAGCGCCCTCTTTGCTTTGCATTTGTTAAATTGGCTCATTATAACTCCTAAAATAACACTATGAAATTATCCTTATTAACTCTTTTGTTTTCAATCTCCCTGATGGTTTGCAATGCGCAGGAAAACAGACCAGGACCACAGCTTCCGCCAGAAACTGGTGAAACATTTAAAGTAGGAATTGCGGGCTTTACCTTCGTGAGATTTGACCTCGACAAGACACTGGAAACATTGAAAGCATTGGATGTACATTACCTATGCATCAAAGATTTTCATTTGCCGATGACTAGCACTGATGCTGAAATTGCAGCTTTTCATGAAAAACTAAAAGCACACGACGTCACAGGATATGCTGTCGGTCCTATCTATATGAAATCAGAAGAGCAAATAGATAAGGCATTTGAGTATGCAAAACGAGTTGGGGTAAAGCTGATCGTGGGTGTTCCTAATGTGGAACTGCTTCCATATGTAGACAAAAAAGTGAAGGAGTATGATTTTAAATTTGCCATTCATTTGCACGGGCCAGATATCAATATTTATCAGGATGCCGACGATGTCTGGAACCATACCAAAGATCTCGATCCGAGAATTGGAATGTGCCTGGACATTGGACATGACACGAGAAATGGTAAAGACCCGGTTGCGGATATGGAAAAATATCACAGCCGCGTGTTTGACATGCACATTAAGGACGTGACAGGACCATCAAAACAGGGTTATTCACTAGAAGTAGGCCGAGGTATCATAGATTTTCCTTCCATGGTGAGGATGATCAGAAAAGTGGGTTACACCGGAGTATGCAGTTTGGAACATGAGCGGAATATGGATAATCCATTTATGGGAATTGCCGAATCCCTCGGTTATTTCCGTGGAGTTATTGAAACAACCAAAGAATAAACTTCCAATAATTTTACTTCTAAGAAGGCTGTATTCTATAGAGTTCAGCCTTTTTTATTCTTAAATTCTAGCACTTAAGGTTGTTAGAATTTGCTAAAAACTTAATGATTTTACAATAAGGATGGATACTGATTATCACCTGCTATTCATATATTACTTTGGCAAAAATCACAAGAATGGGCCAGAAAAATTTAACCGTTTCAATCCTTATCATTCTAATCTTATCAAGTTGTGACCCAGTTTCAACTTTGGAGGCAAACATTTCAAATCTAACAACTGAAAACCTCACCATTGAATTTATATCGCCAGATGAAAGTTCAAGCAAAATCATACAAATGGCTTCTGGAGAAATGGAACTCTTTCAAGAAGGTTTTGATATTGGAGGAACCTACCTTGAACCTTCACTTATAGACTATGATTCTGTAGTTATTAAAAATCAAGCTGGACAGATTCTTAAGGTGTATAAAGAAAGCGATGCAGGAAAAAATATTTATACTATTAATAGTTATTGGATAGTGGATGAACCGTCCAGAAGATTTTTCAAATATTATTACGAAATAGAAAATCAAGACATTAAATAAACTCCTCAAAAGGGGTTTAGAACCTATTTCATAGGCAAGTCCTTGTCAGTTTATTGGGTAGCTTTACAAAAGCCAAAAGGGACTTTCATAAATTAGGAAATGCAGATATGAAGCGAAAAACTTTCATTAAGAGTGTATTATTCTTAGGGACATTCCCCTCTTTGCTGAGCGCAAAACCCGTTCACTTGAAGAGCACATCAATCATCAGGCTTCTGAGACATGCTACATTGATTTTGGAGATGAATGGAAAAAAATTACTAATAGACCCCATGCTTTCAGAAAAAGATGCCATGGATCCGATTAAGAATTGCGGGAATGATATAAGGATTCCTATGGTCGAGTTGCCCATTCCCAAATCAGAAATAAACACCATGATTTCTGAAGTGGACGCAATAGTGATTACCCACTTGCATCGAGACCATTGGGACGTTCCAGCAAAAGACTTTACCCCTAAAAACAAACTTATTTTTTGTTCCCCGAATGATGTGGAATCCTTGAGAAAGCAAGGCTTTGAAAATGTCCAAAGCATTGAGAATACGTTCAGTTGGCAAGGAATCGAAATTCATAGAACAAGCGGACAACATGGGACTGGAGATATTGGAAAAAGTATGGGAGCAGTTTCAGGGTTTGTTTTCAAACACCAAAAAGATTCCATCTATTTGGCTGGTGATACCATTTGGTGTGAGGAAGTGGAAAAGGTACTTACCAACCATCGTCCAAAAGCCACAATTCTAAATGCAGGAGGAGCAAAGTTCTTAACTGGTGATCCTATTACCATGACTTCCAGTGATATTGTAAAAGTTCATGAAAAGCTTCCCGATACAAAGATCATCGCAGTCCATATGGACACCATTAACCATTGTTTTGTAACGAGGGAAATTCTATCTAAAGAATTAAAATCCAAAGGTTTAGAATCCAAAATAAGGATTCCAGAAGACGGCGAATCAATTGAGGTTTAAAATGGAACAACTCTGTTAATCCGTCCTTCTATTTTTTCCAGAAAGGTATACTTGAAAAAAAAATGTTATTCGGCATTTTTAAATATAAACCAAATTATATATGACATTATAGTATACATCAAAATAAATTCGATAAATTAGTCTGGATCAACGAATATCAGCGATGCAAACACTCCAGGCAAAAAACACCTATCCTCTTACCGCTCTGTTTATAATCATTATCATCATTGGAGTGCAATGGGGCTTTTATGAGTCTTATACTAGCCAGTTTCCAAACTTCGAAAACTCCACAAACGTCATACATATTCACGGGGCCCTATTAATGGCTTGGTTGGGGTTATTGGTGGTACAACCAATGCTGATATACTTCAAAAAGCTAAAACTGCATCGAAACTTAGGTAAAGTCTCCTACCTATTAGGACCTTTGATTATCATCTCGATGTTCTTGGTAGGAAAAGGTTCCTACTGGCGCGGTGTGGATGTGATTCCTGAATCCGAAAACTTAGGTTTTATGGCGCTTGATATTCGTGGATTAGTCACGTTCGCCATTTTCTGGGCTTTGGCAATGGGTTACCGCAAAACTCCATCTGCGCATATGCGCTATATGATTGCCACCGGAATTTTGGCTATTGGTCCAGGTGTAGGCCGTGGCCTGATGTCAAGTTTTGATTTTTCAAGTTTTGCTGCTTTGACAATCACAGATGCGCTCGATCTGGTAATTGTAGGTGTATTGCTGGGTGTTGACTTAGCCAAGAAAAATAACTATAAACCTTATCTGGTCGTGTTCTTGCTTTTGCTGCTGGGTTCTGTGCTTTGGCAGATCAAAGACAGTAACTTCTGGCAATCCTCTGCAACTACCTACGTAAAACTCTTCTATTAACCCTGTCTGGTTGATGGACATTATTGTATCTAAGCATAGTTTGTCCCAACAATTGTCGCGGACTAAACCCTAATATCCACCTCAATCAAAACTATCCATCCCGAGTAACTCCTAGAATTAAGGTGATTTTCCTCCATTTCAACAAAGGTAGATCATATAGGGTTTTGGTAAATACCCCCTCCTCATACCCCCTCTCCCCAGTCTATACCCCCACCTAGGGGAGTAAAAAGAATCTAGCGAGATTCTTTTTGAATTTCCGGAGGTCCTTTTAATATCAAACGAGACTCTTTGAGTATCTCCCGAGATACTTTTTGGTTCAATGGAGATTCTTTTAGGATCTCGTTATATTCTTTTCGAATGTCGTTTGATTCTTTTTAAGGCTCACGAGATAGAATTAATATCTCGGAAGGTTCTATAAGGGTTAATGGAGAATCTTTTTATATCTCCATTAACCCAATAATAAGAGGTATTAATCAAGGTTCTGACACTACCTAATCAAATACCTTTTCAATAATTTTTGTCTTTGTTGAGCTTTCAAAAATTGTAAACTGATTAGGTGATCTTGAAAAAATTGGGCATTTGGGATCATACAAACCCTTAATGAATGGGGAATTCTATCAATTCTACCAAAAAGGAAAAGTATATTAGTAAGGAAAGTACCAACAAACTAACTGTACACCAGCCAGATAATTACCCATGATCAATTTCTTCAGAAAAATTCGTCAACATCTATTGGTTGAAAACAAGTTCACGAAATATCTACTTTATGCACTTGGTGAAATTATCCTGGTGGTAATTGGAATTTTAATTGCGTTATCCATCAATAATTGGAATGAGGAGCGAAAAATCAGGAATGCTGAAATAGAAATTCTCCGAAATTTAAAAAGCGAGTTAAATTCCAATTTGGTAGATCTTTCCACCATCAATGAACTTCATAAGGAAGAATTCGAAAATGGAATTTATCTCTTAAACCTATTTGGAACTGATATATCACATATTTCGGTCAATAAATTGGATTCCCTTACTTCTAATGTCCTTAGCGGATATTCTTTTGAGGCAAAAGATGGATATATCAAATCACTGATTTCCTCCAATAAAATCGACTATCTCAAAAACGCGGAATTGAAATCATACATCTCCTCTTTTGAATCTATGATTTTAGATGCTAATCAGGAAGATGGCTTTGTCAGGAGGCTATTAAATGAGCGTTTTTGGCCAGCAACAGATGGCAAACTGAATGCATTAAATGGTTTGGCAACTACAGGGAGGTATGAAGAATTCCCAGAAGGAACTTATCTTTCTGATTATGAATGGTTTTTCAGTAATCGTGAAATGGAAGATTTGTTAGCCAATATTGTCGCATGGAGAAAAGAGAATGTTTTGGATGAACAAGTTTTCAAAGAGAAAATAGACCGAATGATTCAGATTATCCAGGCTGAATTAAAAGATAAATAAAAATAGCTTGTACTGATAACCATGTTAAAATTCTTCAGAAAAATTCGGCAACATATGTTGGTTGAAAACAAGTTCACGAAATATCTACTTTATGCATTTGGGGAAATTATCCTGGTGGTAATTGGAATTCTAATTGCATTATCTATCAATAATTGGAATGAGGAGCGAAAAAACAACCTGGAAGAAACCGCCATCCTAGAAAGTCTGGATAAAAATTTAATTCTGGCAAAAAAACAATCCGAGGCCTTAGTTTCTGCTGAAAGGGAAACAAAGGGCGTTCTGTTAGTGGTTCTAGGGCTAGACTCAATCAAGTCAAATCTGGATGATCTTACGATTACAGATAAGATTTTCAAAGATGCTTTTTGGAATTTAGAAAATGACATACCTGTCATTAATACCTATACCGACCTCAAAAACACCAATAAACTGGGACTTATCAAGAATCAAAAGATTAAAGAAAAATTCACCAGCTTGGAAGTAAATTTAAATGAACTGAGAGGCATGCTAGAAGACCGATTAAATGTGCAACAAATTCGAATTGATGATATTGCTGAAAACGAGATCAATTTTATTCCTCTTATCAAATCAGCCATCCCCTCAATCAACATTACAAATGAAACCCAAAATGATTACAAGAGTATCCTATCCGATCAGCGCATCAGAAACCTGTTAGGTATCAAATTGAATATGACTCAAGATGTATTGGACTACCGAGTGAATTTAGACAATGACATCAGTGAGTTGACTATGCTGATCGAATCAGAATTGAAAGAAACCAATGAAAGAGGTACCAAACTATGATCAACTTCTTTAGAAAATTCCGCCAAAAATTAATATCTGAAGATGTTTCCACCTTTAAATCCGATAAAATAGTCAGGTATCTTTTTTATGCAATCGGAGAAATTTTGCTGGTCGTCATCGGAATATTGATAGCTCTTTATATCAATACCAGCCGTGAGGATTTTCTAGAAGACCAATACACCAAAAGTGTATTCGAACAAATCCACAAGGATCTTCAAAACGACAGGGTAAAGCTGGTACTTGATATTGAGAATATCGAGACTACCAATCAATTTATTCTCGATATGCTTGGAAATAAAATTCCAGATTCCTTTTATGAAAGCATCGATGCAGTCACTTATGATGACCCTAATATCAGGCCCATCCGGAGTTTATGTACTGACTTTGTGGCTTTTCTACCAAATACCAAAGGATACGATTTGCTCAAACTGCTTAATAATAAGGATTTGGTCAATGACTCATTAACCAATGACATTATCAGCTATTATTCACAGTTGGGAACTGTTCTTCCAGAATACAACAAAGTTACCGTGGAGATCTCCAAAAGAAACATTCAAGAATATAAGCAATACGATTGGTTTGAAAACTGGGCAATTGGCACGTATGACCCAGATTTTATTGAATATCTCAAGGAAAATAAAGACAACAAAAAGCGGATGGCTGAATTTTATTCCTACACTTCTGTGAACGAAACCTATTGGAAAGACCTAAAGCGAAACACTGATGAGTTGATCAACAGGATCGAGAAAAAATTAGAAACTCACTGAAGAATGTTAATAGAATTATCCAGAAAAATGATCCCTTGCCATTCTAGATATAATCATTTGAATTTCATGCCTAGAAGTATTTTTTAACTCTTCCTAGTGCTGTTTTAGCTCCAAAGATCAAATTCTCCTCCTATACGATAGAGAAACTTAAAAAACCATACACAAATATATACCACAACAATCCACCTTTTTGCTACTGAAGTAGCAGAAATTGTTAAGTAACCTCAAATAAAAATAGAAAAATAATTTATCCTTGAAAAAAAGAATCAATTCGTCCCAAAAGGCGAAAATGGAGCGAAAAAATTTATTGATAAGTTATAGTATATTTATTCTATGACTGGCCTTAAAAACACTTCTTTAAGAACTTGAAAAACTGGTCACTCTTAACAAGAAAAGAGTTGTGACTTTGACAGGAATATCCAAATGAAAGAAGGATAAATCCATAAAAACAATGGTAAGTAGGCTGTTTGAGATTATTTTAAACCAAAGAAAAGCAATACCTAATAATCCGACAGGAATAATAAAGTTAATCGCTGATGAATAGATCCCCGGAAAATTTCACCAAAATTCAATTCGTTGCGAAGTCCAAACTTTACAAACCTGCTTTAAGGAAAGAGTTTGTAAATCGAAAAGCTCTTATCGACCAGTTGGAGGCCAATATTTCTGCACCATTTACCTTGGTCTCAGCTTCAACAGGTTGTGGTAAAAGCATAACAGTAAGCCAATGGATTGAAGAAAAGGGGCATAATTACGGATGGCTCTCCCTTGATGAGGAACACAATGACGTGCAGGTTTTCCTAACGTATATAGTTGCCTTATTCAAAGAACAATGGCCGCAAAGAACCTTCCATTTGGAATCTTTGCTTGGAGGAAGTGATCTTCCATCAAATTTAATTTCTGCCCTTCTGATCAATGATTTGGATGAAACTCACGAGCCTTATGTTCTGGTTCTGGATGACTATCATGTCATCAGAGAACAGAAAATTCATGAAATCATTCAGGAAATTTTGCAGTTTCCTCCTGAGAAATTTCATTTGGTGATTCTGACCCGACGGGACCCTCCATTTAAAATGGCTAGGCTAAGGGCACAGAATAAGCTTTTGGAGATCAGAATGGTGGATCTCGCATTTACTGCGGAGGAGGCAATAAAACTTCGATCTAAAATTGCTTCCACCATTACGGATGAACAAATAAAGTCCTTAATCCAGAATACAGAAGGATGGATTACGGGAATCACTGTAGGACTTATGGGATTAAAAGAGGGGATTTCATTTGAGAAAATTCTGGCATCTCTGACAAATAGCAATTCCATAATTTCGGACCTGTTTGATGAAGTTGTCTACAAGGGATTGCCAATAAATATCCAAAAATACCTGATTTTGACTTCCTTGTTGGATCAATTCTCATTGGAATTGATCAGAACTATGGAAGCAGCCATAGATGACAGTGACCTCACACAGCCCGGGTGTAGGGAATTTATAAGATTGTCAAGGGAGCGTAATTTCTTTCTTATCCCACTTGATTCTACGGGCCAATGGTACCGGTATCACCACTTATTCAGGAGCCAGCTGAATTATCGAACCGAACGCTATTTTACCAAGGAAGTTGTTGAGCGTCTCTATAAAGCAGCAAGTGGTTGGTTTGAGGAAAACCAAATGTTTGAAGAATCACTGATATATGCAATTAGATCAAAGGATCTTCAATTTGCTGTGACAGTTTTTAACAGACATCGAATTGAATTGTTTAATCACGATAGGATCCAAAAACTGAATCAGTTTATTTCCCTTTTCCCCCCTCAGGCGATGAATGATTGCCTTGAAATAGTACTTAGTTCGGCAATGTTACAAAACTACAATGCCAACTTTGTGGATTTGGCAAAACACATCGATCGCGCCGAAGAGCTATCCAAAGCGTTGGATTTCTACAAACCCTACGATAGGAAGTTGTTTGGTGAGTTACACTGTTTAAAGGATATTATGTCCTTCAAATTAGGAGATATTGAGCGAACACTATTTTATGCGGAGAAAGCGATGGAGTTCATCCCTGGGGATGAACACTATTTTCATCGGGAATCCTCTGTGGCCTATTATTCCATGGCCTTGTACGTCAAGGGTTTAAAAGATCAGGCTTTGGAGAATCTGGATAGTGAGTTCGGAAAATTTGCGTCTTCGGACCCCTATTATAAGATGCGCTTGTTGCAGGGAAGATGTTTAATTCATTTTCTGGAAGGAAATACGGACCTGTTGGCAACTGATGGCGAAGCCCTTAAAACGTTTGCTGCCTCAGACATATTCCCCGCTGCTTGGATGATGGGCGCGTATAGTTTAGCTACTTCGCTATACATTACTAACCGTCTTGATAAAATCGGGGAATTCCATGAAGATTTAAAAAAACACCGCTATAGAGGTTGGCCCTTATGGATCATGCACTTTTATTTTATAAAGTGTCTTTCAGACATGGCTACAGGTAAATGGGAGGAACTAGACCGTGAAATTACTCACTGCGAAATTCTGGCAAATGAATTTGACCAGGAATCGATTAAGGGATTGGTGAAAGCATTTCAAGTGGAAGTGTTTCTGAGAAAAGGTGATATTGATAGCGCGGTTGCTATTTCACCATTCGCAAACTTCAATGTAGGCTCTTCTTTTTGGGGGCTCTATTATATACCGGAATTAACTCAGGTAAAGCTCCTCATTTTAACAGGTAAAGAGGAAAAGGGAAAAGAACTCCTTGAAAATTTAATTCATTCTGCAAGGGAGTTTCGCAAAAATAATCACCTTATTCAATGCCTTGCACTGAAGGCAATTGTGTATGCAAGGGAATCTCGGTATGAGCAGGCAAAGGAACTCCTTTGTGAAGCACTTGCACTGTCAAAAGATTTAAATCATAAGCGTACCTTCCTAGATATGGGATGGGGGATACTTCCTTTATTGAAGGAAATTGGCGAAACCCACGCAGATAATGCACACGTCCTAAGTCTTTTAAATGCCTTTGAAGAAGAAAAACGTTACTCCCTTAAAAAAGGTCCTGAAAAAATCATAACGCCCAAAAAATCTATATCAGGTTTATCAAAACGTGAATTGGAAATTCTTTTGCTTGTTTCCCGTGGTGCCAATAATGGGGATATTGCAGAGGAATTATTCATTTCCCTGGACACCGTTAAAAAACACCTCTACAGGGCTTACCAGAAACTTTATGTCAATAATCGAATGGCAGCGGTCCGCAGGGCTCAGGAACTCGATTTATTGCCCGAGGAGTAGAACCTGACAAAAATCATACTCCATATCTCTTCTCTTTATTGAATGTCCACTTTAGTGGCTATTGCTGATGGATTTCGATCAATACTTTTGGGTGTACAGATCATCAGCACCTTGTCTCATCCAAAAACCTATACTATTCAGTTTTCAGGCCCTGGCACCTATCGAATCAGGGTCCTGGGGAACATAGGTAAGAATATACTGGATCTCTTTGAGGGGATAGTGGAAAGTGTTGAAGATATCGGTGAAGGAAAGGTTTCCACTTCAATAATCGTAAATGTCCTTGATCAGGCCCAATTATGTGGAATAATCAATATACTCTACGACCATCGCCTGGCACTTATCTCCCTTATATGGGCTCCATCTTACATCAAAGAGAATATTAGCACTTGAAAACACTTGGATTATGAAAAAATCACTTTTAACCCTCTTGATTTCTGCACTTATTTTCAGCAGCTGTAATGAGACTGCAACAGAAAAGGGGGCAGATCCGAATCAGGAATTTGACGTTGTCATCCTTGACGGACGCGTAATGGACCCAGAAACCAATTTTGACGGTATCAGAAATGTCGGAGTTAAAAACGGTAAAATTGCGATCATCACTGAAGCTGAAATCTCTGGAAAAGAAACCATTGATGCTTCTGGACATGTTGTTGCCCCCGGTTTTATTGACGGGCATCAGCATTGTATAGAGCCGTATATGTATAACCTCATGCTTCGCGATGGTCGAACCACCATTATGGATTTGGAGGTGGGAGCCTACGGACCCAAATTAGATGAGTGGTACAAACGCCATGAAGGGAATACTCCTTTAAATTATGGAGTTGCCGTAGCACATGAGTTAGCACGTGCCGCAGTACTTGATGGCTTCAATGAGTGGGAATTCTTGTATACCATGGATGCATTAAAAACCCGTGTAAAAGATGGTTGGTCGAAAACAAGACCTAATCTGGAGCAAGGAAACGAAATATTAGCCCAAATTGATGAAGGGTTGCGTCAGGGAGGTATAGGCATCGGTTCTACGGTGGGTTATATGCGTGAGGGGGTGTCTACCCGTGAAATTTATGAACTGCAAAAATTGGCAGGTGCCTATGGTCGTCAAATAGGTATGCACTTTAGAGGTACCCCTGGAAATGATGTTGCCGAAGTAAATGGCATACAGGAAATGTTGGCCAATGCGGCTGCCCTGGGCGCACCAGCTATTGCCATCCATTTCAATAATCCCGGATACAATTTGGTACACGAATTATTGGTTAAAATGCGTGAACGAGGCTTCAATGTATGGGGCGAAATTTATCCTTATGCTGCAGGTTCAACCGCTTTAAATGCCGTTTTTCTCGAGCCCGATGTTTGGGTAAAATCGTTAGGCAACAAATACGAAGAAACCGTGCAAGACGTGGCCACAGGAGAGTGGTACACCCAGAAAAGCCGTGAGGAAATGCTCAAAAAAGAACCCACCAGAGCTGTTATTGTATATAAAATGCCAAAGGAAGCCATTGTTGACTGGCTAAAAATGCCGGGGGTGGCCATTGGTAGCGATGGTATGCCATTAATTCCATTTACGGGTCTGACCAGAAATACACCCTATGAAGACTTGCCCAATGTTCATCCTCGTTCTTCTGGCGCATTTGCGAAAACATTGCGTTTTGGCCAAGACAATAACATTCCATTAATGCAATTGGTGTCCATGACCTCTTACAATTATGCCAAGCCATTAGGCGACATGGGTTTAAAAGCCATGCAGGTACGTGGTCGTATGCAGGAAGGTATGGTGGCTGACATCACCATCTTCAGTCCTGAAAATGTAAAAGACAATGCAACTTATGCAAAGGGCACAACGCCATCGACAGGGATTCCTTATGTTTTAGTTAATGGAGTTGTTGTTGTAAAAGATTCCAAAGTCATGCCCGATACTGTTAATCCGGGTCAAGCGATCCGTTTTGAACCTGTGGAAGAGAGTAAACTTGTCCCTCTGGATATTGAGAGTTGGCAAAAAGAGTTTTATGCTGTACCAGATGATTTTGGTGGAGTGGGCTTAAAGTGATCCAACTTTAAAAATCGAGGGAGCCCTGATATGTCAATAAATCAAAAAAGATGGAGAGAAGAAAATTTATTATGCTAGCTGGTTATGCAGGTGTAGCTGCAGCATCAACACCTCTTCTTTCCTTCTCTTTGAAAGAGGAAAACAAATTGAAAAAAAATAAAAAATTAAGAGTTTCCTATGTTGGTTTTTTCCATGAAACCAACACCTACCTCACCGAGGGCATGGGCGAAACCACGCTCGACAGAATGCGCACGTTCCGGGGCGATCAGATCAAGAATATGTTGAAAGGAACTGCCATTGGTGGGGCAGTGGATGTGTGCGAAGAAGAAGGCTGGGACTTGCTGCCGGGTATTATGTACTATATAGACTGGTGCTTTAGCACGGTGAGCGATCAGGCTTGGAAAGATGCAAAAAAGGAAATCATGGACACGCTGAAATCACAGATGCCGGTGGACATCGTTTACCTTGGTGTTCACGGTGCCGGCATGGTGAATAGTACGAATGATCTTGAAGGAGACTTGGCGGAATCGGTCAGAGAACTGGTTGGAAAGGACACGATGATTGTCTGGAGTGGTGACCTGCATGGCAAGATCACAGATAAAATGAAGGACAACATGAATTTCTTCAGTGCCTGCAAAGAATATCCTCATATGGATATGAATGCATGTGCACGTGATGTAATGTATCGTGGTGCTGCTATCCTGGCAGGAGAATCGCATCCTACTCCTGCCTATCGCAAAGTGCCCTTGATGATGGGCATGAGTAATACCGAAGAGGAGGAAACCTTTGCAAATCGATTGAAAGAAAAGTGCATTGAAATAGAAAAGCGGCCCGGTGTTCTGAACTGCTCTGTTATGCATGGATTCCCATACCAGGACAGCAATTTTTGTGGTGTGTACCCAATGGTCACTACCGAAAATAACCTCAATCTGGCACAGGAACTGGTGGACGAACTGGCGAAGTGGATATGGGATCACCGGAAAGAGTCCATCCTCCCTTTAGAAACTTTGGACAAAACGATGGGCACTGTGCTGGCCATGCTCGAGAAGGGCGGCTACTATGTTCGTAAACTACCAACGAAAGGCGATATCATCGACCATACTCCTATAGTGATTGGAGACGCTGCGGATAATCCGGGTGGCGGAGCCGGAGGTGGGGGCACCCACCTGCTAAAGGCTCTTATGGAGACCAAAGGCTTGGGGAAAGTCGCTTTCATGTCCATACACGATCCTGAAACCGCAAAGGCTGCAGTGGCTGCCGGTGTCGGAGCTACGATCGATGTGAGCCTCGGTGGCAAATTTGAGAAATTAGCGGGCGAACCGATCAAAACCAAAGCTTATGTCAAGTCTATTTCGGATGGGAATGAGACCGTTCGCGGTGGGACCGCTTTCAACGGCCCATTCCAGCTTGGCCCTACCGTCAGGTTGGTCATCGAAGCGGAGAATACGGTAGATGTAATCGTTATTTCCGGACTATGCCAGACCTATGATGATACGCAGGGACGGCCACATGGCATCATCATTCAGGAATACGATGTCATAGGTGTCAAAAGCGGGATGCACTTTCGAGCCTTCTATGAAAACTTTACCGAAAAGTTGCTGCTCGCAGATGTTCCAGGAACCACTAGCCGTGATATTACGCTTTTCGAGCACACCCAGCTTAAGTATCCTATCTACCCTTTAGATGAAAACGCAACCTTTAGTATTGGGGATTAATATAAATCTAAAAAACGCAATGATTAATACTTAAAAGAAAGATGAAACCTATCATAACCATATTTTCAATTTTGATAGTCTCGGCATTTGTTGCAGTTCAACCTACATTTTCTCAAGAGTATAACACACAACAAATTTCTCAAAAGATTGAGAGACTTTCAGAGAAGTTAGCGGGTCGCATTGGAGTGGCGGCACAGGAAATTGGCTCTAAGGAGATGATCACCATAAACGGTGATGAACAGTTTGTGATGGCAAGTACCTATAAGGTTGCAATTGCTGTCGCTTTGCTGGACCGTGTCGATAAAGGTGAGCTTAAGCTTTCCGATTTAATTGATGTTGAACAAGAAACCATGGTTACAGGTGACGGCGCGATCGCTGTGAACTTCGTGCACCCTGGTATCAAGTTATCTGTAGCCAATTTAATTGAACCCATGATAACGTTGAGTGACAATACGGCAACGGATGCTTGTCTAAAACTAGCGGGTGGTCCGGAAGCGGTAACGAAAATGATGCGAAGTATTGGGATAACAGATCTACGAGTAGATCGATATACCAGCGAAATTTTAAGGGATTTCTATGGCTTACCCGACAGGGCCTACGCATCGGTACTTGCAGAGGCTCTTGTCAATGACCCAACGCTCGCAGCAAAGCAACCACTTCGAAATCTTGAGTTCGAACAAGAAGATCCACGTGACCAGAGCTCGCCAAATGCAATGCTGCAATTGCTATTGGCAATAGACAGCGGAAAGGCCTTGAGTGCCGAAAGCACTCAATTTCTTCTTAGCACCATGTCTCGCACCCGTACAGGTGCAGCTAGGCTAAAAGGCCTCCTGCCAAAAGGAACCCCGGTTGCCCATAAAACAGGAACGATTGGAGGTGTTGCTAATGACGTGGGGTATGTAACGTTACCCGACGGCCGACGTTTTGCGATTGTGGTATTCACCAAGAACAGTACAACCTCAGAAGCTGATCGTGATCGGGCCATTGCAGAAGTGACCCGGACTTTATACGACTTTTATTATTTAAAGCCCTAAGATAAATAAGCTTTACCGTGCCTAATAATTGGTTGCCTCGAATGACGCTTTGAGTCACTGGTGAAACAAGTCCTTAGGCATTCAAAAAATAAACTCAATAATTAATATTTAAAAAAAGAGGGACCATGAAACAAAACATGAAACTTTTATTTGCTGTAATAGTGGCTTCATTATTTGCGGTTCAACCGGCTCTTGCTCAGAAAAAGCAACCGTCTGCAATAAAAATGACAAAGAAGGAAGGCCAAGCGACCTTTGATGCGGTTCTCGCCGAAACGGCTGAGCTGATCAAGGAAATGAAAATCCCGGGGCTTGCAGTCGGGGTCATCTATGGGCCAAACACCTATAGCGCCGGCCTAGGTGTCACTAAGGTAGGCACCGACGAGGCCGTTACCCCTGATACGAAATTTCAAATTGGCTCTGTGACAAAAACCTTCCTTTCGACGGTGGCTATGAAGCTGTCAGAAGAAGGCAAACTGGATTTGAACGCGCGTGTGGTGGACATCCTGCCGTGGTGGAGGGTTGCTGATCCTGATGCAACTTCCAAAGCGCGGGTCGTCGACCTGTTCCATCATCGCGCTGGCTGGTATGGCGACCACGGTTTTCTTCGTGTTCCTCCGGGTGGATCGATCAGCGAGAAGGTCATGCTCCAGGCGGCTTACGTTGAGCAGATCTATCCGTTCGATCAAACCTGGATGTACAACAACACTAGTATCACCTTTGCTACCCATGTGGTGTCGCATGTCGGCGGAAAGCCGATCGAGACCCTGATCGAAGAGCACCTGCTCGACCCGCTCGGCATGGATTCGTCATCCTTTAATTACGACACCACTCCTCCGGCTAATAACTACGCATGGGGTCATCCGCCGATCTACGGGGAAGGCAACATCAGTGATCTAAAACCATACTACATTCCGTTGATTAGAGAGTCCGCAGCCTCCGGTGCACTCCGGTCTACAGTTACTGACATGCTGAAATACGCCCGCTTTCAGCTGGATGGCAAGGACGCCTCAGGGAACCAGCTGCTGTCCCAAGAAGCACTGGACTATGCCCACGCTCCGGCAGTCGAGGCTGAGACTGGCGACTTTACAGGGCTGACATGGTTCGTCCACGACTACGACGGAGTCACCAGCCCCAGCCACGGGGGAAATTGGCCCGGCACACGTTCTTTTCTGCAGCTGATCCCGGATCACGACTTTGCCGTGGTGGTCTTGGTCCACAGCGATCGTGGAGCCGAGGCCTACAAAAAAATTGCCAATGCAATGGTCAAAGCCTTCACGAAAATCGAGGCCAAGTCTCCGGTTGCAGCGGGCGTTGATCCGTCTGTGCTCGACCCCTTCGTCGGCGTCTTCAAGGGTAATTCCCAAAACATCGAGATCCGGAAAGAGGGCGACAAATATGTGTTTGTCCAGTTCTCTGCATTGACCTCGGGAGCGGATCCCGCGCCTGCCAATGTGGCCAACACGGCCGAGGGCTATTTTATCATCACCGAAGGCCCGAACGAGGGATCCCTTGGCGAATTACTTAAAGATCCTTCTGGAGAACTCAACTACGTGCGATTCAACCACCGGATCTTCATACGGGGCGAAGGGGCGGTCGACGAATTCTCGCTCTCCGGATCGGTATTCGACAAATAACCTGTTTGGCAGAGGACATCCCTATTCACGCCGTATGAAATTCTCAAGAAGGTAACCTGGAATAATGATGAAAAAATTTACTTGAATGGGCTGCGCAATTCTTACCAGGCAGTTCGGTGTTGGCGCCATCATCATGAAGGACTGAGTAATCTATAAAAACAAGTTTAAGGACAGGTACTCAGATAGCACCCATTATATGAGGTTGCTGTCTGGGTGCCATCATGCCAGCCATTATAATGCATGTATGAAGTACCATTTCCTTGACTTTTGTCTTTGGGAATATTCCTTATTAGAACTTATCATAAAAGGAAGAATGTAGTCAATAATCAAATAGAGGAATTGTAATACAAGTTTTAGTTTATCCCCAAAAAACATAAAACATGAAAAAATCAACCATTCTGTTTGCAGTGCTAGGCACATGCTCAGTTTTACCTGTTTTTGGCCAGAACTGGCACCCGGGAGATACGCTTAATACAGTTAAAACCGATTCGATTCGAATTAGCGATTTTAGGGATAATATAATTGACTATACCGGGCAGGATTTGGTAGATGCTACTTTCCCAAACTCATGGCCATTGTTTGGCGCCAAAGCCCGAATGGCTATTGGGGGTTATATAAAATTGGATTATATCCAGGATTTTGATGGTGGATATAATCGATTTCAATATGAAATCCAAAACGTTCCAGTGGACGGAGATGGGCGCCCCGCACAAAGTGGTTATATGAACCTGCATGCGCGAGAATCGAGGATCAACTTTGATATTCGAAGCATAAACGAGGTTGGACGCCCTTTTCAAATATTCATTGAATTAGACTTTTATAACCTTGATCGAGGGCCGTTTAACCAAACCCCAAGACTCCGCCATGCATACGGTGTTATGGGTCGATTACTTATTGGTAGAACGTGGGGTACGCAATCGGATTTGTTTGCCGTACCATCTACTATTGATTTTGCAGCTGGTGATGCATTAACAGGAACGCGAAGAGCTCAGGTACGATGGGAAGACAAACTTGGAAGCAGGTTTATGTATGCGTTGGCTCTCGAAATGCTCGAATTTCCAGGTATTGATGGAAGAGATACTGTTGGCCAAGCCAGTCAACAACTCCCTCTTTTAACTGGCAGAATTACAAAAAAAACAGCTTCAGGTGGACGCTTGTTTTTAGGAGCATCGGTCTTTCAACTCCGTTGGGATGGCTTGGGTATTATGCCAAATGCTACAGCAATGGGTTGGGGCTTTAGTTTTAGCGGTCGAGAATATTTTGGCTCAAAAAAGCATTATTTTCGTTGGATGGCCAGTTATGGACAGGGTTGGGGCAGCCAAATTGTAGCTACACTTGGCACAGAATCTTCCGCCATTGTAACACCGGAAGGCAATTTGGAACAGATGCCAGCATTGAATATAGGTGGTGGATTTGGACTCCGCATATCAAATACACTTATAGCTAATCTTAACTCAAACTTTTATTCTATTGATCCTTCAGAGTATAAAGAAGGATATGATATGAAAGCAGGTGTGTCGGGACATGCTAACTTGATTTGGTCACCAATTAAAAGTCTGAATACTGGAATAGAATATATGTTGGCACAGCGAACTAACGTGAATAATTCAAAAGGTAAAGGCAGACGAGCACTGTTGATGATTAAGTATTTGTTTTAAAATCCAAGAAAATTATTTTCCTAATTAACAGTTAAAAATGAATAGTGTGCTAGAACCTCCTTGGCAGTTATGGCATAAAAACTATTTCTTACTCTTTGCCTTCTCTCGACATTATTCTAATGTAACTTGAAGGCTCAAAAAAAAAATTCCTGTGGAATAAATCCTACACGGTTTGATTTCTAGTTTCTGAAAGGAGGACTATTAACTATTCAAAAAAAGAAATTGATATTTAAGTTCACCCTTTGATCTGGAAGACATTGAAGAGCTTTTTGATAGTCAATTAAAGTAACATTCAATCCTGTTTAGCTAATACTTTTCCCAGTCTAACCAGTTTAATTTTAAAGCTGATTATTCACGTCTCATTAACCTATCTCAATCCTTATAGCATTTCTCAAGAAATCCTCGAACTTTATCCATTCAATTAAACTAAGTCACAACTATGCTTATTATTCCAGATGCGGAAATCATTCAATTGCTGGATTATCACAAACTGATTGAAGCATTAAGAGAAATTTTTCAGTCTAATTATACCATGCCTGTTCGGCATCATCATTTTTACCAAACGGCAGAAGGGGATGAAAATACTTTGATCTTGATGCCTGTCTGGAACCAAGATTACCTTGGGATGAAACAAGTCACCGTTGCTCCAGCGAATGCTTCCAAAAACATGCCTTCCATCTTTGCCCAGTACATCTTGAGCGATGCCAAAACTGGCCAGCCCCTAGCGATGATGAATGCCACAGAGTTGACGGCACGAAGAACCGCTTGCGCATCCGCTTTGGCTGCCTCTTTCTTGTGTAGAGAAGATGCGGAACATTTACTGGTAGTAGGCGGAGGTAAAGTAGCCCAGCATCTGGTGCAAGCTCATTCAGCGGTACGTGATTTTAAGAAAGTTAGCGTTTGGATGAGAAACCCCACTAAACTGGAAGATTTTGTTTCGGATTTAAAAAAGCAAGGAATCCTTGCTGAAGGCGTGACCAACTTGGAAGAAGCTGCTCGCCAAGCAGACCTAATTTCATGCGCCACACCTGCAAAAACACCCATCATTAAAGGTGAGTGGGTAAAACCTGGTGCACATCTGGACCTAATCGGCTCATACAAACCCGACACAAGAGAAACAGATGATGTGGCCATCCAGAAAAGCTCCATTTTCGTGGATTCAAGGGCTGGTGCCTTACATGAATCGGGTGAGCTTGCTATCCCTATTGCCAGTGGTATTATCTCCAAAAATGATGTAAAAGCAGACATCGTGGAACTTGTAAAAGGTATTCATCCCGGAAGAACTTCCGAAGATGAAATCACGCTTTTTAAATCCGCTGGATTAGCTGTGGAAGATTTAGCTGCTGCCTTATTGGTGTATAAATGTTATACCCCAGCTAACAGTTAATCGAATAATTCTGGCAAGGATAAAATTAATTACCAGCCCCAATTCAACGCAAAGCCCGGTCTATTCAGATCGGGCTTTAGAATATTAAAACCCATTATACCAGGCCCAACCGATATCTCCTGGGTCAATGTATTCTTCCGAAACCACGATCTTCTCCAAATATTTCATACTCTTGAATCCAATCTGTCTTTCCAATCTCAAACGAACTGGGGCTCCATGGGGAATAGACAGATTTTTCCCATTCATCCCATAGGCCAAAATCGTCTGCGGATGAAATGCATCTATTAAGTCAATGCTGTCCAACCATCCATCATAGGAATAAAAATTCACCCATCTTGCTTTGGGCATAATCCCGGCATGTTCCAATACCAAACGAAGTGGTACCCCAGTCCATTCTGCAATGGCGGTCCATCCTTCTTCACAGGTATGCCGAGTAATCTGAGTACGAGGAGAAAATCGCTTGAGTTGATTTAGAGAATAACTCCCGGGACGTGCAACTAATCCTTCCACTGGCAACTCCCAGTTTTCAAAACCAGTTCGTAAATGTTTGTCATAGTTCTCACTAAAATATTCCTTTGAAGTGTCGGCAGGGTTGATAGTACCTGTAGCAGGCATGGAGGATATATCGCTGAAGCTATATTCTTTGGCTAAGGATTGCTTGGAAAGCAAAGCTCTATGGGCGGCATAGGTAAAATTATCTCCCATTCGAAGGATATTCCCATAGTTGGGAGGCATGGGTTGTTTGCATCCAGGAATCAATAATGCGCCCAATGCTGCCACCCCTGTAGTAAGGGCTGCTCGTCTTGTAATGATTTCTTTCCTCTTCTTCATAGCTATTTACCTAAAGTCATATATTTCAATTGGGCTTTAAATCCTGATAAAATAATCATCAGCACATGGACGATCAGAAAAACCTCTAAAGACAAAGAGGAAAAGAAATGGATCGTACGAGCAGATTGATATCCTCCAAAAAGGTCCAGCAGGAATGGATATGCAGCTGTAATCGCTGGAGACATGGTAAAGCCAGTAATGATTGCCATGGGTAAACCAATGAATATGATTCCCATGTAAGAAAGCTTTTGTAAGAGTCCGTATTGTGGACCACCGGTAGGAGGTGAAACTTTCAATCGGAAATGATCTTTCAAATCCCTGAAAAACTGTGTTGGAGTCAACTCCTTCAGTTTAGGCCAAATATGCTTTTGAAAGTGTCCGCTAAACAACCCAACAATCAGGTAAAAAAGCCCTGTTAAAACCAGGAACCAAGCCGCTAGGAAATGAAGACTTCTCCCCCATCCATTTTGGTTAAACAATTCTTCTTCTCCTCTTCTTCCTGCACTAACTGGAGAATCTTGGGCATCAAAAAAAGAAACCTCTTCCTCCCAATCCGACCATTGGTGGTTTCTGCTGATAGGAAGTTCCAAAAAAGCTGGAGTCAAATCATTCCCCACTTCTCCCCAATACAATCGAGGATGAACCATCAGGATTTCAATTCCGGTAAACACCAAAATCAAAAAGCTCATGGTTATGATCCAATGGGAAGTTTTAACCCATGATTTATGCTTTACTGGTTCAGACATATTCGAATTGTCAACATCAATCTTTAAAAAAATAGGTAAGAAAACAGCTAACTCCCTGTATTTAAATGTACTATTTTATTTGAATATCTTAACTTCAATAAGTTTCGGAAAAACATCAGGAAATTGGCAAAGGAAGAATATGGGTGAAATAATATTTAAAATAAACAAGGTGAAGGCACCTATTGTGCCTTCTTTTTATATCCCTATAAATTGAAAATGAAAGGAGCTTTTTGAATAAACTGACCAGAATGGATTTGGTCTGCTAGAAAAGCCGCCAAGGAAGTGGCACTTATACTATTGCCTTTGCAATCTTTTAAATCTGTTCCAACTGGATTTTTCAGATCAGTAAGCTCAATCATAGGGAGTCTCACCAAGGTCCAGTCTAAGCCTGAATTTAAAATAAGTTCATATTCATTTTGCTTGCTTTGCGTGGAAATTGGGAACGTTTGCTCCATCCAGGCAGTGGCTAGTAAATTCTTTTCACTTTTTTGATCTGAAGGAGTAGTTACATTCAATCCTGTGGTAAGAATATAACGTTTGATTCCAAAAGAACTCATGGTCTTCAGGATGATTAAACTTGCCTTCTCAAATAAATCCGAAGTACTTGCTGGAATTCCTAAACCCAATGTGCTAACTACTGCATCACAACCTTGGATTAATTTCTCAACCTCATTCTCGGCTAACACATCACCTAAGATCACAGTGAGATTATGGGAATCTTCAGGGATTTTCTCAGGATTTCTTACGAGTAGATTTACATGGAAATTTCGGGAAAGAAGCTCTTTGACTAAATAAGTCCCGGATTTTCCTGTGCCTCCTATAACTGCAATTTTTTGATTTGATTTCATGGTATTCTCTATAAAGTGTGGACATTAAAAAGACAGCCTTACATTTAAGAATGAAAGCTATTTTCGATCTGGGAGATCCTCATGCACTATTTATAGAGAGATTCTAATAGGTGAAAGGTAAGAAATTTATTCCATGTGAAATTTTTCTGAATTGGTATTTAAAGAGTAAATATGCTTTTGCTCTTGATAACCATTTTTAATGAAAGATTCCTGCTTAAATTCCCTATATGAAATCAGCCACAATCATAGGTTCAGGAATAATTGGTTTGACTTCAGCAATTGCCTTGCAAGAAGCAGGATTTCGAGTGAAAATCATTGCGAAGGAACCCTTTCAGAAAAGTCTTTCCAATAAGGTCGGTGCGATCTGGTTTCCTTTTGAAATTGCTCCCAAAGAAAAAACAAATACTTGGGCTACTAATTCCTATATCCGCTATTTACAAGACCTGCCTTTTCCATCAGGTGTTTCCATGATTCCTTTTATCAATGCCTATATCGAAGGCTCTAATACAGATTGGAGGCAACAATTACCTCCTGGAACTGTTCGGGAAGCAAAAAAAAAGGAATTACCAAATGGAATAGCTCAAGCTTTGTATGCGGAAGTACCTTTGGTAGAACCCGGAATCTATTTACCCTTTCTTTTCAATCAATTTCTTACGAATGGAGGGCAGTTTGAATTAAAGAAGATTTCTTCCTTGAAGGAACTAGCGGAATTAGGTCAACTCGTTGTGAATTGCACCGGTTTAGGCGCTAAAGAGCTATGTCACGATAAGGAGCTCTACCCTATTCGTGGACAGATTTTAAGATGCGAAAAACTAGACTCAATTTCTTTTGCGGATCCAACCAAAAAAGGGGCTTTGCGCTATGTCATCAATCGGAGTTCGGATACCATCATAGGAGGGACAGACTATGAGCATGATTGGAACCCAGAAGTAGACCCAAAGGATACCACTTTAATTCTTAACAGGTTAAAAGATTCTGGAATATCAGAAGCCCCTAAAATCCTCGATGAATTGGTGGGTTTAAGACCCAAAAGAACAGCCGTTCGGTTCGAGTTCGACGAAGATCACCTTCACGTTTTCCATAATTACGGACATGGAGGAGCAGGATATACGGTTGCTTGGGGATGTGCTTTGGAATTGGCAGAGGTATTAAAAGGGGGAATAAAAATGGTCGGAAAAGGCACAGACCAAAGCAGAAGAGAAAATAGCTTTTAAGTCCTTTTGCCTGAATTCGTTTAACTTGGTAAGGAATACTGCATTCCAAAAAATAAGATGAAGCACTTTTTCACTTTTGTATTTCTCGCCTTCCTATTCATATTCCAAGCTTCAGCTCAGGAACGCTTTGTAGAATTGAATGGATATAAAATCTGGATCAATACTATAGGCATAGAACAAAGAGAAGAAGGTCAGCCCTTGGTGATTTTTGAAAGTGGTCATGGAACACCCATGGGAAATTGGGACAAAGTGATAGAATCAGTAGCTGAATTTGCCCCTATCCTAACCTATGACAGACCTGGAATAGGCAAATCTGAAGCAACAGACTATATGCCTACCCTGAAAAACGTCTCTGAGCAATTGGTAAGACTCTTGGATAAATTAGAATTCGCCCCACCCTATATTTTAGTAGGACACTCATTGGGAGGAGTGTATGTCAGAGGATTTGCCAATTACTATCCAGAAAAATTAGCCGGCTTAGTGATCATTGACCCAGGGGATTTCACTGAAACCCATCAAAACAGAACCGAGTATTACGATATTCTCGATTGGGAACCTTCAAAGGTTGATAGTTTGATTCAGTCATTTATTGACATCAGAGCTTCAAGAAATAAGGATTCCCCAGCACCAATCAAGAGAGAAGGACAGGTGTTGGAAGAATTAAGGGAACAAGATTTCCAGGAAATAAGCGGCACACCACTCCCAAATATTCCTGTTCACATGGTTGTAGGGGGTAGGTTCGATATGCCAGTTCAATTTCAATCCAAAGAATACGATGATAAAGCACTGTTCCGATCCAAAATCAAACATCGAATTTCCCGTTGGACCGACGTCATCCAGTCAGTGGATAAAGGTATGTTGCTCTATAGCGGGGATGCAGGACACTTTGTACAATGGGATGATCCTGAATTGGTGATTTCTAGTATTCGGATTGTGATGCAGGATTATTACACACTTCAGGAAGAAATGCAGCAGAAGTAATCTTTTTTAACGGGTTTTCATTAACATCCTGTAAAGACTTCCAATGTTTTACTAATTTAATAGGCTAACCACCAACCCTATGAAATCCATTTTTCTTTTTTGTTGCACTATCCTTATTCTTGGAAGTTGTTCCAATCCACAAACTTTCGATGTCCTAATCAAAAATGGACAGATTGTCGATGGTTCCGGCAGTTCCTCTTATGTAGGAGATGTTGGCATCAATGCCGATACTATTGCTGCCTTAGGAGATCTTCAAGGGGCCAAAGGAACTTTAGAAATCGATGCAACTGGTCTAGTGGTTGCTCCCGGCTTTATCAATATGTTGAGTTGGGCCGTGGAATCCCTGATCGAAGATGGGAGGTCTATCAGTGATATTAAACAAGGGGTCACCCTGGAAGTTTTTGGAGAGGGGAATTCAATGGGGCCTTTGAATGAAACTATGAAGGAAGATGAACTCCAAGCCCAAGGAGATATCAAATACCCCATTGGATGGACCTCTTTAAGTGAATACTTGGAATTTTTAGTAGACAAAGGTATTTCCACAAACGTGGCATCTTTTATTGGAGCTACTACGGTTAGAATCCATGAATTGGGCTATGAGGACCGAGCTCCAAATCAGGAAGAATTAGAGGCCATGAAAAAATTGGTTCGACAAGCTATGGAAGAAGGCGCTATGGGAGTAGGATCTTCGTTGATTTATGCCCCGGCATTTTATGCCAGTACGGAAGAACTCATTGAATTATGCAAAGTGGCTTCAGAATACGATGGCATGTACATTTCTCATATGCGAAGTGAAGGTGGTAGGTTGCTGGAAAGCTTGGATGAATTGATCCGGATTGCTGATGAGGCAGATATCCGAGCAGAAGTATACCACCTCAAAATGAGTGGTCGTGATAATTGGAACAAATTTGATGCAGTAGTAGCCAAGATTGATTCTGCTAGAGCAGCTGGGTTGGAAATCACAACTGACATGTACAACTACGTGGCGGGAGCCACAGGATTGGATGCTTCCATGCCCCCCTGGGTTCAGGAAGGAGGCTATGATAAATGGGCGGAACGTCTTCAAGACCCTGCCATTCGAAAACGCGTATTGAAAGAAATGACTACTCCCACCAATGAATGGGAAAGCCTGATGCAGGCGGTGGAAGGGCCTGATAAAATCATTTTGGTGGGTTTCAAAAACGACAGCCTCAAATACCTAACAGGAAAAACGCTGGCAGAAGTAGCAGCCATGCGAAATCTTTCTCCTGAAGAAACCGCTATGGATTTGGTCGTTCAGGACGGCAGCCGAGTGGGTACAATCTATTTTTTGATGTCTGAAGAAAACGTAAAAAAGCAGATTAAGCTTCCCTATATGAGTTTTGGTTCGGATGCAGGATCCTACTCCATTGAAGGGGTATTTTTGAAGTCCAGCTATCACCCCCGAGCTTTTGGTAATTTTGCACGAGTACTTGGAAAATATGTTCGAGAGGAAAAAGTGATTCCTCTGGAAGAAGCCATTCACAAATTGACCACTTTGCCTGCCAATAATTTAAAAATCAAAAAAAGGGGCGCATTAAAAGAGGGATTCTTTGCTGATCTGGCAATTTTTGACCCAAATGAAATCCGGGATCATGCAACTTTCGAAGAGCCTATGCAGTATGCCACGGGGATGGTACACGTATTCGTCAATGGAACCCAAGTGTTAAAAGAAGGGGAACATACAGGAGCATTTCCTGGGCAAGTTGTGAGAGGACCAGGGTTTAAGGAGTAAATTTCGATTTGATCATGATAGGTATACCAGATAGGTATACGACATCACATTTTACAATTCAAACAACTAAAACACTTTTATTTTAGTGAATTTTCATCCCCATATTCTTAGAGTATTTCTTCTTATTTCAGCGGTTTTATTTTTAACATATTGTAAAAGTATCCCTCAAGGAACTTTTTTCGATGGGTATAGTGGCTCTCCTACCAAATTAGAATTTATATCCTTCCAACCTCAACCTGTAAATCAAGATTCCACTCCTATTTTAAGTTTTAAATCGGTTTACCATTTCAATAAGAAAGGGCAAACTAAATACATCGAGGATTTTAAAAACGAAAGTCAATTAGCATATGGCCCAACCCATTATTTTTATGATAAAAAAGGATTAAAATCATGTGTCGAATATTATGATTTGGATGGAACAGTTCGCTCAACTACCCAGTATGAATACAACCCTAAAGGGCAAGTAATTCAGACAAAGACATTTACCAATAACAAGATTTACATTAAAAAAACTTCTTTTAACAAAAAGCCTGATAAGATTAATATAGATAAAAAAGACCCTTTCATTGTTTTATTACAAAATGCTTGTATCGAATTGGATGATCAAGGAAGGAAGATTTCAATGACGGATTATTCTCCAAATGGAAACATTAAATCAAGAATAGAATTCGAATATGATGAGCAAGGAAATGAAATAGCTTCCTGGTGGTTCAATTCCCAAAACGAACTTTTTTTATTTTTTTTAAAGACCTATAATTCCAAAAGCTTAGAAAGTTTAATTGAAGAGTTTAGAGTTACAAATTCTGATACACTTCTTACAAACCAAACTTCATTCGAATACAAATATGACTCTCTGGGGAATGTTATTGAGAAAAAGTTTTATAGCGGGGAAACGGTCTTTTTAGAAAAAATTCTAATCTCCTATCCAAAATAAAAGTCATAAAAGAACTTTACTTGATTTTTTCCGGTTAACCATTTGATCGTATTATCACGATTAATTAGTTTTGAACCATGGGACTCGCAAAAACTGAAATATTCAACCAGCAACAAAATGAAATCGCTTCATTGGCCAAAGCTCTAGGCCACCCCGCCAGAATCGCCATTCTGCAACATCTATTTAAAATCAACGCTTGTGTTTGCGGGGATTTGGTAGAGGAAATCGGATTGGCGCAGGCTACCATTTCCCAACATCTGAAAGAATTAAAACAAATCGGACTCATCAAAGGAAATGTAGAAGGCACCAGCGTTTGCTATTGTATTGACAAAGAAAAATGGTCAAAAATGAAAGGACTACTCTCAGAGTTTTTGGATCAAGACCTTCGTAACTCAACTTGCTGTTAAGAACCCTATAAGTACCATATATCATGAACAAGGAACAAGAATTAAAAAACATCGTCAAAGAGCGATATGCAAAAATAGCCGAGCAAGGAAAAGCTGAAAATGCGGCTTCCTGCTGCGGTGCTACCACCCCATCCAATAAGATTTACAATATCATGATGGATGATTACTCTGAAACCAAAGGGTATTTGGAAGATGCGGATTTAGGCTTGGGATGTGGTTTACCTACACAGTTTGCCAAGATCCAAAAAGGAGACACGGTTATTGATTTGGGTTCCGGGGCAGGAAACGACTGCTTTGTGGCCAGACATGAGACAGGTGTAGAAGGCAAAGTGATCGGGATTGATTTTACTCCTATCATGATCCAAAAAGCAAGAGCCAATGCGGAGAAATTGGGCTACAATAATGTGGAATTTAGAGAAGGTGATATTGATAATATGCCTGTCAACGATGCCGTGGCCGATGTAATCGTCAGCAACTGTGTTTTGAACTTAGTCCCAAATAAACAAAAAGTGATTTCTGAAATTCATCGAGTGTTAAAACCAGGAGGGCACTTTAGTATTTCTGATATTGTGTTGGTAGGTGATTTGCCTGAAGCATTGAGAGAAGATGCGGAAATGTATGCAGGATGTGTGGCAGGAGCGATTCAAAAATCCGAATACTTGCAGTTCATCGAAGACCAAGGATTCCAAAACATCACTATCCAAAAAGAAAAACCAATTGTGATCCCAGATGATATTTTAAGTAAATACCTATCTGAGGAAGAGGTGAATGAATTCAATAATGGAGAAACGGGGATCTTTAGTATATCCGTGTATGCAGAAAAGACTGGAGCTAAATCTTCTAAACCCAAGTTTAAGCTTTCAGAGTTGCAATCCGGTTCTTGTTGTGAGCCAAGTTCAGGATGTTGTTAATATTTATAGCCCATGGTTGAAACCATGGGCTATCTTTTTCTTTTTCAACTTGCTGGAATCAAAAATTTTCAGCTACTTTTCTACACTTTCAAAAGATTACTTGCTTCGGATACTATAGAAAAGAGTCTTTTTTATCGCCAACTGAATTTGAAAAACCGGATCCTTTTACTGATCATCTATCTGGCATTTATCAGCCTTGGTTTACCGGATGCCCTTTTAGGCTCTGCTTGGCCAGCGATGTTTGAATACTTGAAAGTACCTGTCTCTTATGCAGGAATCATTTCGATGATCGTAGCTGGCGGGACTGTTATTTCCAGTCTGTTCAGTGGTTATTTAATCCAGAAATTCGGGGAGGCAAAAGTCACAACTTTCAGTGTTTTCCTAACAGCACTTGCTTTGATGGGCTTTGCTTATTCCCATTATTTTATATTCCTCTGCTTGCTGGCAATCCCTTTAGGTTTGGGGGCAGGAAGTGTAGATGCCGCGCTAAACAACTATGTAGCCCTACATTATCAAGCAAAGCATATGAACTGGCTCCACAGCTTTTGGGGAGTTGGTGCTGCAATAGGACCGATGATCATGGCAAGTTATTTGGCAAAAGGAGGTCTTTGGACACAGGGATACCATACTATTGCCTGGATTCAAATTGGCTTGGTTATCATTTTACTGCTTTCCTTGCCTTTATGGGTTTCTTCGAAAGAGGATACTTCTGAAGAAAAAAAGACTCAAAAAGCCTTTTCAGTTTGCTTAAAACCATACCGGGTTTGAAGCAAGCGTTACTGATCTTCTTTTGCTATTGTACCATCGAAGCAAGTTTTGGATTATGGGGCGCTAGTTTTTTGGTTTTTGAAAAAGGCTATCCAGTCGATAAAGCAGCGAGATTGGTCTCCCTTTATTATGTCGGAATTATGGCGGGAAGATTTCTTTCCGGGTTCTTAACCCACTATTTCACCAACCGACAATTGGTATTTGCTGGTCAGGGAATTATTGGGATAGGGATCATTTTATTACTACTTCCTTTTGATTCAGTATTATTACCAGGGTTTTTACTCATAGGCTTTGGATGTGCTCCTATTTTTCCAAGTTTACTTCATGAGACTCCAGTGAATTTTGGCAAAAAACATTCTCAAAAAATTATGGGGATGCAAATGGCCAGTGCCTATGTAGGCATAACCCTGATGCCCTTTGTTTTCGGTGAAATATCCATATTTACTGGCTATTCATTTCTACTACCATTTCTGGGAGTGTTCCTGATCTTCATGATCATCCTCACTAAAATGCTCCATCAAAAAACAGCTAAGTTAAATTTGACTACTGAAGATCAATCATCTGCCTGAATAGTTTCAAGCAGGATCTTGGAGAAACCATTCGGTTTAACCAATTAATTATTGCCATACTGCCGTCTAAAATTGAGATCACCCTACCCTTTTAGAAAATCCAATTCCTTCATTTTGACACTTATCATCCTGTGTTTTTTAATCTGAAGATTTGAAGATATCTTGGGAGATAACCTTTCAAAGTATCTATGTTTAATAAACCCAAATTTTTGTCCCTGCTTATTTTTATCATTTTGTTAGGGAATGTAACACCCAACTACGCCCAAACTGCTTCTAACCAATTTATCTACGGAGACTTACTTCCTGATGCCCCAGAATTGGCTGCAAGAGGAAATTATGCTGTAGGCGTACAGACACTGGATTTGATCCATGAAAATCAACTGGACATCCTAAACTACGGGAAAGGTGGAGATTCATTATACAATCGACCTTTAAAAGTAGAAATTTGGTATCCATCGGAAACTAAGGAAGGATCCAATGAAATCATTTCTTACGAAGAAGTCATGGGGCAAAACGGGGCTCCGTCAAGGCCAATCATTCCTTTTACTTTTTTGGGAAGAGCCACAAGAGATGCAAAACCTGCCTATTCAGACTCTCCATTTCCACTGGTGATTGTATCTCATGGTTATACTGGATCTCGGTATTTAATGACATATCTGACCGAAAATCTAGCTTCCAAAGGGTATGTAGT
This sequence comes from Algoriphagus halophilus, assembly GCF_900129785.1. Classification (NCBI taxonomy): domain Bacteria; kingdom Pseudomonadati; phylum Bacteroidota; class Cytophagia; order Cytophagales; family Cyclobacteriaceae; genus Algoriphagus; species Algoriphagus halophilus. The sequence goes on along the minus strand of NZ_FSRC01000003.1, from coordinate 147,499 downwards.
GGTAGCTATAGATCATACCGAAGCAACATTTAGAGATGCAGGAGGCTTTCAAAGCACACTGCTAAATCGGTCCTTAGATGACCTATTTGTTTTGAATGAAATGGCCAGATTGGGCCAGGATCAAAGTTCCTTTCTAAATGGTTTATTGGATGCAAACAATACCGCTTTGATTGGATACTCCATGGGAGGCTATGGGGCAGTGAATGTAGCAGGAGGTGGGTACAGCCCTCAGGCAGCTCAACTCTTTGAAGGAATGACAGGGGGAAGCAAAGCGTTATTGAAAAGGACTGTAGGCAATCCGGAATTTGAGGCATCCATTGATCCAAGAATAAAAGTCATCGTAGCCTTTGCTCCTTGGGGCATGCAAAGAGGAGTTTGGAATGCAGAAGGATTGGCAGGCATAAAAATTCCTTCATTCTTTATTGCTGGAAGCAAAGATGATATTTCTGGATATGAAGACGGTACAAAAGCGATTTATGAAGGTGCGGTAAACGCTGAGAGATTTTTGCTGACTTTTAAGGAAGCCCGACATAATACTGCTCCTAACCCCGCTCCAATAGAATCTTTAAATCCAGATTTGAATATTGACGAGTATTTGAGGTATGCTGATTCAGTGTGGGATTCAAGAAGAATGAATAATATCAATCAGCATTTTGTCTCGGCATTTTTGGGATATTATTTGAAAAACAAGGAGGAGTATAAAGCTTATTTTCATTTGGATCCTGATTCTGTGGAAAAAGAATGGCCGGGATTTAAGCCTAGAACTACAGTAGGATTAGAATTGGAGCACCAAAGTCCAAGAAATTAACTTTTGCTGATACAGGAGATTAATACAGTCAAATAAATTATCCATCAGTTCATCACATCGCTAGTATCTTATCATGAAAAGAGGTTTTGAATTTCTCAAACTGCTCCAGGAAAACAACAATCGTGAATGGTTTAAAGAGCATAAACCTGAATATGATTTGATTAAGGAAGAGAATACAAAGTTTTTCAACCAGATCTATTCTGAACTCCAAAAACATGACAGTTTAAATAAAATCCATATCTCTAGAATCTACAGGGATATCCGCTTTTCAAAAGATAAAACACCTTTCAAAACCAATTTCGGAGCAGGATTCTCTCGAGTTAAGCCCTTGCTGAGAGGTGGCTATTATCTCCAGGTAGGCCCAGATAGCAGTTTTGTAGGAGGAGGTTTCTGGGCTCCAAATAAGGACGATTTATTCCGTATTCGAAAAGAATTCGAAATGAATCCAGAGGAAATCCAGCAGATCACTTCAGACAAAAATTTCCTGAAATACTTTGGAAAGCTAGAGGGAGAGGATGGCGTAAAAAATGCTCCTAAAGGCTTTGACAAAACACTTCCTGCGATTGATTTAATCAAGAAAAAGCAATTTGTAGTAAGAAGAAGGTTTACTGATCAGGAGGTTTTGGCTGACGATTTCCAGAAAGAGGTGCTTCTGACATTTTTGGCCATGCGACCTTTCTTTGATTACATGAGCGAAGTGCTAACTACTGACCAAAATGGAGAGTCGATTTTGTAATAAATGATCTTGAGGTTAAATACCATGCCTTAGATTTTCTAAATAACTGCTGAGATTTCTCCTTTCAGTCGAAATGACCTTAAAACAATTTCCTCCTCGGTTTGTCTCCTCACAAAAATAAATAGCCCATGGTTTAAACCATGGGCTAGGAATTTACAATCCGTATTTCTCTCCCATCTCCCGAATCATCTTGTATCCGTTCTCTGCCATATCCCAAGGTTCGGAGAAATTCCTCCACACCCCTATGGAATTGGCAAATGCTGGATCATTACGGGTAAATCCTTCGATAGTCAACCAGCCTTTGTATTTCACCTCAGCCAAGGATTGAAAGGTTTCATCGAAATTGACATGCCCTGAACCCGGGGTTCCTCGATCATTTTCAGAGATATGAAAATGGCCTAATTGAGGTGCAATAAATTTGATGGCATCTCCCAATTTCTTTTCCTCAATATTTGCATGGTGCGTATCAAACATGGCCTGCACATTGGGGTGATTCACTTTTTTGAGCAAATACGAAAGCTGTTCCATGGTATTGCAGAGATAGCACTCAAATCGATTCAAGGCTTCCGGCGTCAATAATACTCCCGCTTGTTGCGCATAATCTCCCATTCCATGTAAATACTCGGCTGACCAATTGTATTCATCCTCTATAGGTTCCCTTGATGCAAAGACAGTGAATGCCGAATGGTATGGACCACATAATACCTGCGCATTTAAATCGACTGCCCGATCTATTACCCACTTTAATTGTTCGCTGGCAGCAGCACGGATTTTGGCATCTGGTGAAATCGGATTTTGTTCTGGGCCCATCACGGTCACAGCAGTTACTTCCAAACCGATATCTGCACAATGTTTGCCGATCATTTTAAAGGATTCTTCAGGCGATCCTCCAATAAAAAATTCTGCCCCATCATATCCGATTTTTTTTAATCGATCCAATACAGGCAACAAGTTCTCTGACATCTCCGCAGACCATGCCAGTACATTAAATCCTATTTTATTCATTGCTTTAATATTGTCAATAGACCACAGACGACGGTCGACAGTCGCACTAAGGTGGACTGTGGACCATGGACTGTTGACCAAATTTTATTTAAAATCCTCTACTTTCATTCCTTTTCGGAAGCTATCAAAACCAAACATGGTTGGTTCATAGGACCCAACAATCGCTACATTTAATTCAGATGTGATCACTTCAGGCATATCTAAAAGCCAAAAGGATGCATTAACAATAAGTCTTCGCATATCCTCCGCTTGGAAATCCAAAGAAGATCCTAAAGTACTTCCCAATACTTTACCTGTTTTTCCATCTTCCATTTTGTACTCTTTGGTCCAAGCAATAGGCATGATGGATTTATCCCACATCAAGGGAGCATCTGGAGTCATTCCTGCAGTTGATTGCCCGTAAAGTAGCACATTGGCAGAAGCAGGAAGATTTTTGATAGAATATACATCAGTAGGTGCCCAGATATCATCCACTCCTCGAAGAATCGGATGATCAGCATCACGGTCCACTCCATCTACCAAAGCTCTCGTTCCTTCAGATTTATGGATTCCATGATGAGCAACCCAAGTTTCACCGATGATCTGCTGACCAAATCCTCCTTCCCATCCAGGGACTTTGCTATTCCAATTCCATTTGAAATAAGGAGAGTTTTGATCTTTTATTGCAAAAGGATGCGTGGAAGTTCTCAGTGCAATAAAAGGCTTACCAGATTTGAAATAATCCTCCAACTGTTTCATTTGATCCAATGGAAGATCTCTAAATCGAATCAACATAATCACGAGATCCGCATCTTGTAGATGTTCCAATCCTGGAATATTTTTTTGATAGCTAGGAACGATATCTCCTGTTTCAGGCTCAATCGGAAACAGCACAGTAGTATTGAAACCATAGGTCTCGGAAAGAATTTTGGCCATCATTGGCATGGATTCTTCAGATCGATATTCATCATCGCCTGAAATCAGCACCACGTGTTTACCTTTCCCAGGTCCAGTTTTCCCTTCAAATTGAAGAAAAGTTTTACCGTTTTGGGCGCAAGCCACAGAAATTGAAAAAGAAAGTACCAGAGCAAAAACAGTTGCCCACTTACTATTAAAGAGAATTTTCATAGATTTTTTGGGTTGAAATGGGAAGAAATAAAAATATTTTCCTCCCACCAAACAGAATATGTTTTACGGCTATTTTATTTCAAAAATTTTAGGGAAAAATTTACCTTCCATTTTTTGCCCCTTGGGAATAATAGGTACACCCTGCAATAATGGTTCATTGGTATCAGAAACTGTACCATCTGCAAAAACATTCAAAACAAATGCTCTTCTGGCATTCTCGGAATAATTTGCAAAACTTCCATGTACCATCAAGGGATGATGAAAGGTTGCATATCCGGCTTTCAAGGGAACAGCTACCGGGTTAAATTCTTTCAATTGCTGCTCAGTTAGCATGGTCTTTAATCCATCCATCTCCCCTGCTAAAGCAGGTTTGTCCAGCAATCCCCATCGATGACTCCCTGGAATATAATTCAAACATCCATTCGCTTCCGTCGCATCATCCAATCCACACCAACAGGTCAGGTGTTGCATCGCCACGGTCCTTGTCCAATATGAATAATCCTGATGCCAAGCTACGTTGCCCCCATGCTTTGCGGGTTTACAGAAAAGCTGATCATGCCAAAATCTCACAGATTTATCACCAAGCAACTGACTGGAAGCCATCAAAAAAGCTGGATTCCAGATTACATCATGAAAGGCTGGATGTATCCTCCAATGCCCTAATGAATGAAATAAAACCTGATTTGGGTCTGAGGACTCATTGCTATGAAACTCATGAAATAAGTGATGCATGGGATGCTTAGGATTGGACACCTTTTCCAATGCTTCTTTTAAAACACGAATCTGATCTTCATCCAATAATTTGATTCCAGACAAGTAGCCGTTTTCATGGAAGAAATCAACCTGATCTTGGCTAAGTCTGTATTTCTCCCATTCAGCTTCTGTTTTGGGCTGTTCAAAAAGGTCCGTTATTGGATGAGAATAATCCGATAGATCTCTCATTTTTGGGTGCGTTAAGTTGACAAGGAAGTTAACAAAATCCTGATTTTGATCTGTCATTACTTTCTGATTTTTCGCATAATTATTGAAATACATTGCACTTCAAATAGGTTTATTCAACTGATTTGCCCTGAAAATTCAAGAAGGCTTTGTCAGTTAAGACAAAACCTTCTTAGGAGGAAACATATATTTTTTTGATCAAGAACTATAAAAAAGTAATTAACCACCCCCTTATTGGCACCCAAACCAATATTAATAACCTGCGTTTTGAACAAGGTTTGAATTGTTCCTTATCTCCGCAGTTGGAATAGGAAATAACAATTCTCTTTCTTTCAAAGTCGGACCATAAACAAATTGGTGTCCAACATAGTCATCAAACTGACGGGTAGTCACATTGAACCCTTTCCTGATCCTCACCATATCAAACCAGGTTTTGTTCTCAAATGAAAGCTCGAAGAATTTTTCTCTCCATATCGCTTCCCTTAACTCCGTTTGTGACATTCCCGTCAGTGGATCCAATTCGGCTCTTTCTCTTATCAAATTTACCGCTTGATAGGCCTCATTTGTGGGGCCATTCGCCTCATTGGATGCTTCTGCATAAATCAACAAAACTTCTGCATACCGGATAATCGGCCAGTTCATATCACTGCTAGTGGTACTAGTTTGAGCCAATTCATCAAAATGTTTATAGATATAATAATCTCCCAATTCCAAAATTTGACTTCTGTCATCCCTTAGGGAATAGCTGGTATAATAAAACTCCTTTTCGTCGGCTCGCTTATCACCAGATTCGTAGGACTTCACAAATTCCTCTTGGGCAAAAATCCCTCCTGTCTCTGCACTATAATTTGAGATTCCGCGGTTATAAGGAATGATCGAAACTTGCCAGCTGGATGGCTGGATGTATGCAGCAAATTGTGCCATAAAAATATTCTCTCCTAAGTTTTTCATACTAGGATCATGAAGTGCATCATAGGAATCAAACAGTGAAAATTCTTTGGAATCAATCACTTCCTTCGCTTTCGCAGCTGCTAAGCTATAATATTCATTTCCTTTCTGTAATGGATATCCTGCCATCGTCAGGTAGACAGAAGACAGTAAGGATTTGATGGCTCCCATTGACACTCGTCCTGTTGCATCTCTCATAGGCAATCCAGAGTCTTCCGCTTCAGTCAAATCCATGACAATCTGATCATAAACCGCAGAAGGATCTGCAGGATTTGGATATAATTCCTCGGAAGTCAAGTCTACAGGATTGGTGATTAAGGGGATATTTCCAAAAATCCGAACGAGGTTGAAGTAATAGTATGCTCTCAAAAACCTGGCCTCTCCTAGAAGTTTTTGCTTTTGAGTTTCATCCATATTCATCTCAGGAATATTGGCAATTGCCAAATTAGCATTGGCGATCCCTCTATAATAATTAGTCCAAAAGGTTTGACCATATCCATTGTCTGAATTATTCACAAGGTCTTTAACAAACAAGCTGTACTGAGCCTGTCCCAATTCTGTATCTGCCAAGCCTGTAGCAAATTCCAACATCATCCAAGGTCCACCATTAAACCCACTACTCATAATTGGCTGCATGCTTTGGTAAATAGAATTCACCACACTGACCGCATGCTCCGGTTTAGTAAAGTAGTTGTCAAGGGTAAAATTTGATTTGTCGGTTTCATCAAGGAAGTCCGCACAGGATGTTGCAAAAAAGACAGCAGTAAGAACAAGGACTTTAGTAATATATATTTTTATACTTTTCATGTTTTTCAGGAATTTAGATTACAAACTGACGCTTAGACCAAGCATAAAAACTCTTGGTTTTGGGTAGGCATATAAATCAACTCCTTGATCAAATGCGGCTCCAGAAGTAGATACTTCAGGATCGTAGCCTCCATATTTTGTAGAAAGGAAAAAGTTTTGAACTGAGAAGAAGGTCCTTAGATTTCTCACTTTAATTCTCTCCAATAATTCGGGAGCAAAATTATAGGACAACATCAGGTTTCTTCCTCTTACAAATGATCCATCCTGAACCCTGTCTGAATCGTTGTTGGTATTATACCCTGCAGTCAATGGTCTGATCTGTGCAATATTGGTATCCTGATTTTCTGGAGTCCAGGCATTCAAGACAGTTTTAAAGCTGTTTGCTATCCCTGTACGATCCTCAGCTGAATGTTTGCTTCTAAACAACACATCATTGCCATAGCTAAACTGAATATCTACCAGTAACTCAAAATTCTTGAATCGGAAGGTGTTGGCAAAGGTTCCAAAACCATCTGGTATCCCTTTTCCAATAATTACTCGATCTGCATCATTGATGACACCATCTTCATTAACATCTTGATACTTAATATCTCCAGGTCTTTTATTATAAGTTGCAGCTAGTGATTCTTCATCCGTATTCCAAGTACCTTGGTGAACAAACCCAAAGAACGAACCTACTGACTCCCCTTCCCTCACGATAGTTGATCCTAAGAAAATATCAGCTCCTCCTGTTAATTCTTTGACTGTGTTTTTGTTGTAGGAGAAGTTAAAGTTGGTATTCCATGAGAAATTAGCCCGCTCAATATTGACCGTATTCAGACCAATTTCAATCCCTTTATTTTCCATACTTCCCACATTTTTACTGACTACAGTGTATCCGCTACTGGAAGGAACTGGTGCACTCAACAGCATATCATCGGTAATCTTTCTATACAAGTCCACTTCCAACAATATTCTGTTTTGAGCAAATCCTATTTCCGCTCCAAAATCGACTTGACTTGTTTTTTCCCATCTTAAATCCGGATTGGCCAACCTGCTAATACCAATTCCGATTTCTCTTTGGTTATTGAAAACCACCGAATAATTCCCCATACCAGCCAAAGACTGATAAGCAGTGATTTCAGAGTTACCAGTTTGACCGTAGCTAGCTCTAAATTTCAAATCAGAAATTGTAGTGTTATTTCTCAAGAATTCCTCATCCGATGCCCTCCATGCAAAAGCTGCTGAAGGGAAAAATGCGTATTGATTGGAGGAACCAAATTTTGAAGAACCATCCACCCTTCCAGTGAAGGTAAACAAGTACTTGTCGTTCAAAGTGTAATTTATTCTACTGAAATAGGAGTTTAATCCGTAAGCTACACTACCGGATTGAGGTTGGACTGCATTAGCACCGGCCCCCAGGTTATTAAACATAAAATAGTCATCCTGGAAATTCTGTGACCTAGCGGTAGCATTAAAACGGTCTACATGTTGCCAGGAAAGACCCACCATTGCATTTAACCTATGACGATCATTAAACTCCTTTAGGTAGGTCAGATAATTTTCAAACTGCCAAGAGTTTAATCGGTCATTAAAAACATAAGCATCCCCTCCCTGGTTTTTAGCAATGTAATTCAGCTCTCTGCCACCATAGTAGTCAACTCGCTGATTTACAATATTTGCTGAAATATTAGATCTAAGTTCCAAGCCTTCTGCCAGGTAAATATTGGCATATACATTCCCGATGATGGTCTGCGTATTGACTAAATACACTCTTTCTTTGGAGACTTGTAGGGGGTTATTCCCTCCTTCCATTCCTGGATAATCAGCATTACCGGCCCAACTTCCATCTGGATACCTCACTGGAATTATCGGAAGTGCTTCCAATACTTGTCTCATCGCTACGATTCCCCCATTTCCTAAGGGATCTACTTGACTTTCTTTTTGATCATTGTAGCTCAAAACACCCCCAACTTTAATCCAGTTTTTAAGCTTACTATCAAACACAAAACGGGAAGAATATCTTTTCATCCATGAGTTTGCCATCAAGCCATCTTCATCTCTATACCCTAGGTAAACACCGAAATTGTCGTCTACATTTCCAGAAGTGAAGTTTAACTGATGGTTTTGAGTAAATGCAGGTTTAAAAGATTCTTCCTGCCAATCTGTATCATATAATGGATTACCATTTGCGTCAAATAAGTTTGGATCAGTCCGTTTCAAGGCCGGATCTTTATAAATCCCATTGGCCCACCCATTGGGGTCGTATTTTTGAGCATTTTGATATGCTAAATCTTCAGTAACTAAAAATTCCGCTGAATTGAGTAATGGGATTTTTTTAGGCAACACACCTATACTATAATTTCCCTCATAGGAAATAATTCCTCCTGATTGACTACCCCGTTTCGTGGTAACCAAAATCACACCATTGGCTCCCCTTGCTCCATAAATAGCAGTAGCGGATGCATCTTTTAAAACCTCCACAGAAGAAATATCATTCGGGTTGATATAATCTATGGGTGTACTTCCATTTGCAAGGCCTGCAGCATGCATGATCACCCCATCAATGACGTATAGTGGATCATTAGCAATACTCACTGAGGTATTTCCACGAATACGGATATTTGCTCTACCACCTGGACGCCCAGAATTTATTGATACATTTACTCCCTGAATTTTTCCAGAAAGCGCATTGGATAAAGAAGCTGCCGGACGTTCTTTTAAATCATCTTCGCCAACGGAACCTACCGAACCAGTCAAATCTGATTTTTTCTGAGTACCATAACCAATCACGACTACTTCGTCCAACTCCGACTCATCCATTTCCAGATTTACTCTTATTTCTTGAGAGGGATCAGTTATTACCACCTCTTTGGTAGTAAATCCAATGAAACTAATAACCAAGGTTTCATTTACACTTGCTTCTATAGAGAAGCTTCCGTCATTTTCAGAAACAGTTCCTCTTTGTGTTCCTTTTACTACCACTAATGCACCAGGTACTGGTTCGTCCTGATCCCCAGAGGTGACGACTCCTTTGATTAATGAAGTTTGGCTTGAGGCAAAATGACTCAGGAAAAACAATGAGAAAAATACTCCCAGAATGATGGATTCCCGGAGATTTGTAAAAATTTTCAGCATACGTTCAATGGGTTTATTGTTTTTGTAATTCACCTAAAGTATCTGAAGATTAAACACTTAGTATCCTGCAGAATCCTGATCCAAATCCTTGAAATACAACAGGATAGATCAGGACAAGTATTTTCTAAAAAGATGGATTTTATAGGGTTTCCAAGAATCAATTAAAAACCATTGGCATCAATTAAAATCATTTTCATACAACTAAATCTACTTTTTAAATAAAAGGTCAGTAATTAATTACCCCTCCCTTACATCCTATTTCTTCCTTCGCTATTATTCCCTAATAGGATTTATTTGGGATAAAAAAGCAGAAAAATAGTTGAAAAATATTGAAAGCATACTCATCTGATTTTGATACCTACATATTAGATAATCACGAAATCCATTCCGTTAGTTTTCGCTTGAGAAGCCTATTTCTAAAAAATACTTAGGAAAGATTTTCTTACTTTTTCAGTTCAATTGATCCGATAATCCATAAATATCCTGATATGAATAATAAAAGAAGAGATTTTATAAAAACCAGTGCTCTTGGAATGGCAGGAATTAGCTTTCTCCCATCCTCAGTATTTGGAAAACCATTAGGTCATGTTGCCCCTAGCGATAAAGTGGACTTGGCTTGTTGTGGAATAGGAAATAGAGGAGCCCAGATCATCAAGGCCCTCTATGATACAGGTCTTTGTAATATCGTTGCTCTTTGTGATGTAGACATGGGCGCTCCTCATACTTTGGAGATTATGAACAAGTTTCCAAATGCGAAACGTTTTCAGGATTTTAGAGAGCTATTTGACCAATTTGGCCATGGCTTTGAAGCCATCACCGTAGGTACTCCTGATTTTTCTCACTTCCCTATCACCATGCTGGCGATGTCAGAAGGAAAGCATGTTTATGTAGAAAAACCAATGGCACGAACCTTCAATGAAGTTTCCCTAATGATGGACTGTGCAAAAAGACATAATGTGGTTACTCAAATGGGGAATCAAGGACATTCCGAAGGAAACTATTTTCAGTTTAAAGCCTGGAAAGAAGCAGGTATTATAAAAGACGTTACTGCAGTTACTGCACATATGAATAGTCCAAGAAGATGGCATGGATGGGATGTGAATATGCAAAGCTTCCCAAAAGCAGAACCCATCCCTTCTACCTTAGACTGGGACAATTGGCTTATGGCGAGAAGTCAACATGATTATAATAAGGACTTCATCAATGGGCAATGGCGTTGCTGGTATGACTTTGGAATGGGAGCTCTTGGCGACTGGGGTGCACATACCATGGATACTGCTCACGAATTTCTGGAGTTAGGTCTTCCTTATGAAGTAGATCCAGTGATGTTGAGAGGGCACAATAATTTCTTCTTCCCTATGTCCTCTACGTTGGCATTTAAGTTTCCAGAAAGAAATGGAATGCCTGCCTGTACGTTGACCTGGTATGATGGAGTAGACAATATTCCACCCGTGCCGGAAAATTATGGCGTTTCAGAACTGAATGCGGATATTCCTGCAGCGAGCAATGGCCAGATCCAACCTGCTAAACTTAATCCGGGTAAAATCATTTATGGAAAAGATTTGACCTTCAAAGGTGGTTCACATGGAAGTACCTTATCCATTATAGGGGAAGAAAAAGCCAAAGATATGGCCAGCAAACTTCCAGAAGTCCCAGAAAGCCCTTCTAACCACTTTGCAAATTTCTTGAAAGCTTCCAAAGGTGAAGAAGAAACCCGCTCTCCTTTTTCTGTTGCAGGTCCTCTAAGCCAAGTTTTCTGTTTAGGTGTTTTGGCCCAGCAGCTTAATTCCAAGTTAATTTTTGACAGGGAAACGCATCGCATCACCAATAATCCTCTAGCCAATCAACTATTGACTGGGGAGGCTCCAAGAAAAGGATGGGAAGAGTTTTATACCCTATAAACTTCCAATCGATTAAAAATAAAAAAGCTGAAAGTAGACCTTTCAGCTTTTTTTATAACTAATCCGAAGCCTGCTTAGAATTTCGGACAAGGTAATATGGTATCCCTTCGATTAGGTTTACCCTCATATTTATTAGGCAGCGTCCAGGACAAACTCAATTCATGCGCACCTCCAGATTGAATTCCCAACTGAGAAACTGTATAGTCGAAACTATATCCAATATTCAATCCACTGAGTAGATTTAAACCTACCATCATCACGATCGCATCCCGATTGCTTTGATTTTCTACAGGCTTGTAAGGTAATCCCCGGTACCAAAGTCCGAAAACAACAGGTTCTACATAGAAATAGGCTCCTACATCCAGCTGTTCAAATGGTCCTTGGCGTTTATAATTAATGGTTGGAGTTAAATAACGCTGACGACGCATATGAGTAAAATCCTGTCTCATTCCTCCTTCACCAAGATTAAACCGGTAACCGCCATGCAAGGAGATTTTTGCAGGCAACTTGCTGACACCATCCAAAAATGATTGGTTGGGTTGATTCACATGGTGAGCCGAAACGCCAATCCAAAAATCTTCGGTGAAAAACATCCCTCCTAAGGATAAGGACAACATACTTACCGGATCACCCAATCCTGGTAAATCAGTCCCAGGCAATATTGGTCCAAATGGATCATTGGGATTTATTTGGTTGGCAAAGACTAGATTTTCATAAAAACCTATTTCTCGTCGAATATATGATGCTTGAAATCCCGGACGAAAATAAGCGTTGTCACTAATTTTTAATTCGTAAGAGTAAAGCGCAGAAATCGTAGTGGACCTTAATTTTGAAGCTCCTTCGGTATCTTGCATCACCATAACCCCAATTCCTGAATTATAATTTGGAAGGTAGGTATCATAGTATGCTGAGAAGGTAGTAAACTGAGCATCAATGCTTGGCCACTGGTTGCGATAGTTGAATCCTATTCGTCCCGTTAACTCTCCCCCGGTCATTGCAGGGTTTAGGTAAAGGGGCGCTGCATAATATTGGCTATATTGGGGGTCCTGCCCAAAGGCATTAATCTGAAGTCCTAGACAACAGATTGAAAAAAAAACAATAAGAGACAGAGACCGTAACAAGGATTTGTTCGTTTATTTGATTATTCAGTTGGCTTTTAAAACGTTTTACTAGTTTGGTTGTTTTAAAAGCGATTCGAAAATTATGAAAAGCAACCCTAATTCCATAAGGATCAAGTATATTTTTACCTTTTCGCTTCTATTTGCCCTTTTTGCGATAGAATCAAAAGTCCTATCTCAGGGGTTTAATGAAAACGAGTGGATTTTCGGAAGTTGCGAAACAGGAGAAAGCAATTACTTATCATTTGGTAAAGGCAATACTCCCACGGTACAAACACTACCAAATACCGTGCTACTTGGCAAAAACAATAGTGCGATCGCCATTGATCCAATTACAGGACAACCGCTTTTTCAAACAAATGGTGAACTGGTTTATGATTTCAGTCAATCTCCTATAGAAGGTTCTGCTCCAGGGCTCAACGGCAATATAGATGGTACTCAGCAAGTAGCTACAGGTTTTTTGGAATACGATCCGGAAGGCAATAAATTATTCTATATTTTTTACATATCCCTATCCGGAGAACTCCAATATTCCTTGGTTGACATGAATGCACCAGGCCAAGCGACGGGAAATGAAAGACCGCTGGGTGAAGTTGTTTCGAAAGACAACAGTATGGGGAATGCCTCAGGAGCTATCCTTGTTGTAAAAACTTCCTCTTCTCCATCTTATTTAATCAGTTTTGACGGAGGAAACTTGGTTTCCCAAAGATTAGAGGATGGGGAGGGGAATTTCAGTACTACGGATAATCAAAGCTTACCATTCACACCAGAAAGGATTATTTTCAATGAAGATTCTGGTCAATTGATATTAATCCCTGAGACGAGCTCTGATCCAATCCAAGTTCTAGATTTCGATACAGGAAGCGGAAGCTTTAGCAATCCAACTCCAATTTCATCGATTCCAGGCTCTGGAAATTATGGAGGAGCAGATTTTTCTCCTGACGGAAGCTTTATTTATTATTCTCTTGGAAATCAATTAGTAAGAGTTCCATCAAATGACCTTTCTGCTACCCCAGAAATTATTCCACTTACAAATCCTGTAAACTCGATTTATGATGTAAAAGTAGGTCCTGATGGAAGCCTTTATTACATCTATGAGGAAACTGTTGGAGGTCCACAATTAATCGGTCAAGTTGAAAATCCAGATGAACCAGATCTTACCTTATTGACATTAGATGAAGATCCATTTATGGGTGCGGATTTTTGCGGAAGAATATTCCCAGTTTTTGCCCCAAACGCAGATATTTCACCTTCAGTAGATTTCACATGGGACCCTGAAATGCCCTGTTCCAATAATCCTGTTCAGCTAACCAGCACGATTACTCCAGAAAACTACAATCCTGCGACTTATACCTGGGAATTTTCTCCTCCATTGACTGATTCGGACGGTAATCCAATAGAGGCTGATTACAATCAGGAACATTTTTTAATTCCTGCTGACGCTGCTCAAGGCACTGACATTACTGTGACGCTGACAGTTGAGTATGAGGACGGAGAAACTCAATCCTCTACGCATTCCATTCCTTTGACCGAAAACAACCTAGAGGCAAACTTTAATCCATCTGATACTACGATCTGTAATACCTGTATTGACATTGGACCACTTTTGCAAGCCCAAGCTGCAGGTCAAGATGGAGAAGCTCCAGATACAGGAGGTGGTTCCAATTATGAATATTTCTGGTCCAATTATCGGGATGAAGGCTGGGGAACGAGACAGGAAAATGAAGTATGTCAACCAGGATTATATTGGGCTTTGGTAAGAGAACCAGGTTCTTCTTGTTATGCTTATGCAGAAATCCGAGTAAAAATCTGGGATTTAGATGACCAAAGTAACAACATCTGGTATTTTGGAGATGGAGCAGGGTTAGATTTTAACCCAGATCCTGATGATCCTGATGCCCCCACTCCTAGACCTATTGAAAGTCGACACCCTCAGGATATTCCTGCAGGAACTACAACTATATCCGATCAAACAGGTCAAGTCCTATTTTATACCGATGGAGCATCTGTATGGGATCTCAATGGGGACTTGATGGAAAATGGGGATTCTATTGGAGGAGACAATTCTGCAAGCCAATCTGTGCTGGCGGTTCCTGTCCCTGAAGAACAAACTCTGTTCTATTTATTTACTACTCAACAGTCTGCTAATGGTTCCAATCAAGTGAGCTATTCTTTAGTGGATATCAAGGCAGAAAATGAATCAGGAATCGGGAATGTGGTATCCAAAGACAACTTCCTATTTAGCCCGTCTACAGAACATACTGCTGCCTTAAATGCAGGGGATACCACTTGGATGATGTTCCATGAATTGGGCAATAATACCTTTAGAGCCTACCCTGTTTCCTCATTGGGGATTGGGCCGCCTGTCCTAAGCTCTGTGGGAAGTAATCATGGATTTAATTCTGGGGTAGGAGCAATGAAGTTCAACTCAGATGGAGACAAAGTAGCAGTCACCATTTCTGAGGGAGGATGTAACAAACTTGAAATCTTCGACTTTGATGCGGATACCGGAGAAATGACTGAATATGCCAGAATTGATCTTGGATGTGACGGAGATGTTTATGGACTGGAGTTTTCCGAAGATGGCGATCGAGTCTTGGTCTCTTACAGAAATGGAGGACCCGGGATCGAGGAATTCAATATCAAACCTGTGGAAAATGACGATCCAGATGCCGCAGTATGTCCTACATGTTTTGAAAATGCTACCACCAGAGCTGAAATTGAAGCCTGTATTTTAAGTACCAAAAACGGGGTTAGCCAAACTTCTGGACTTGATCTCGGTGCACTTCAAATCGGTCCAAATGGACAAGTTTATGTAGCAGTAGTAGGCGATAATCGAATTGGTCAGATCAATGTAGGTTCAGGTTGTAATTCCTCCAGCACATTTACTATGGATGGTGTAGAACCTATGCCTGGTACTTCAAATTTAGGTCTTCCTTCATTTGTACAAAACTCAGGAAGTTCTATCCCTGAACCATCCCTATCTGGTCCACCAAGAATTTGTTTGGATCCTGACGAAGGTGGTGGAGCGATGTTTGAAGGCGCCGGAGAACCTGATATAGACAGCTATTTTTATACGATTACCGATGAAAATGGAGTAGTCGTATTAGATAATTTTGGAGGTCCTGGAGAGGAGTTCCAGAGCTACGAACATAATTTTACAGAGCCAGGGTTATATACTGTTGATTTACGTGTGGACCGATGCGGAGACCCTACCTATTATGAAGCCAGTTTAGAAGTTCAGGTTGATGCCCCACCTGTTTTGACTTTGGAGGATGATATGACCTTATGTTCCGGAGCCCCTGTCACCCTAACTGCGATTGACGGATATGATCCAGCAGAAGGTTTGTATGATTTCCAATGGACCAATGCAGCAGGTCAGGTATTTGGCGATGAGAACTCCAATGAAATTACTGTTGACGAGGAAAGCATCTACACTGTAACTGTAAGCTACAGATTGCCTGATGGACTTTCAGATGATGAAGCCTTACTCTATGAAACATGTCCATCTACCGCAGAAGTTTTTGTGGGTCCTGCCTTTGAATTTGAATTAACTCAAACTTCAGAGGAGGTATGTTATGAGGAGACCACAGTCATCTTTGCGCCAGACACTCCGATCACCGGAGAATGGTTCTATACGTTGGACGGAGACCCTAGCAGGACTTCTTTAGGAAGTTTCTTTGAGTTGGAGTTATTCATCCCTAACCTTCCTGGCCCAGGTCAATATGAAATTATTTTTGTAACCCAAGACCCAATTTTGGAAGGCTGTACCGTAGAGAAGAAAGTGGATCTAATTGTAAATGAATTACCTCTATTTATTGCCAACCAGACAAATCCTGCTACAGACTGTAACACAGCAGATGGGTCATTTGAAATCACGATGCAAAGTGATGCTGAATCAATTACTATTTTAGAGACTGGCGAGGTATTTAACAATGTATCACCAGGCAATTCAATTCCCGTCGTTGACCTTTTCCCGGGTGTTTATACGATTGAAGCCCAAAATAGCTTTGGGTGTATGTATACAGCAACAGTAACAGTCGTGAATAGCAATCCTCCTTTGGATTTTGAATATATCGTCACACCAACTGATGAACTATGTAGCAGTACTGGAGTGGAAAATGGGGTCCTGACAATTGACTTCACAAGCTCCCCACAAAGCGGAAGTTATGTAATTACCAGACAAGGTGATGGGCAGGAGTTTACAGGGACATTCACCAACACCAATCAAGTTTTGGTGAATGTCCCTTATGGGGAATATGCCGTCGAAGTTTTTGACGCTAATAACTGTTCCATACCGGATGATACGCTATATCCGATCGAGCAAAAATTGCAGGTGGTATTCTCAGTCCCCACTGATTTCACAGCTTGTGAAAGCCTCACCTTTACCCCTGATGCTCCAGATTCATTAAGCTATACCTTGACCTCCAGTACTGGGACCATCATATCGCCTAATTCGGATGGAAGTTTTACCATTGACTCAAGCGACACTTTTACCATGCTGGGAGAGGATCCAAATGGCATTAATTGTCCAAGAGAAATAGAAATGGTTGCCAATATTACCCAGCCTATCGATTTTGAGGTGAGTGAGCCAATTATCGATTGTCAAGTCGGTACTGTATATGAAGCCATTCTGAATAATGCAGACCCTGCCGATGTGATATTCCTTTGGAAAGATGAAGGGGGAATAATTGTAGGAAGATCTCAAAGTTTTGCTCCTAATAGAGAAGGGAATTACACCCTGGAAGTACAGCCTATTTCCGGAGGACTTTGTCCAGTGGACAAGAAGTCTTTCGAGGTGGAATTGGTGGATCAAAATCTTGAAGTGGAATTGGATGTGGTGCCATTTTGCGTCGATCAAATCAGTACTACCATCACAATAGTAGCCGATTTGAGTACAGTTGCGGAAATTGAATGGTATTCTGTACAGGGGGCAACTAGAACCAGGATTCCAGCCTTTGATAATCTTCCGATTATTGAAGTTTCACAGGAAGGAACCTATGAGGCTTTATTGAGAAATTCATCCGGCTGCGATTTGGGAAGAGCTTCAGGAGTTGTCGTAAAATCCACGATTATCCCTCCTGTATTACCAGATTCTATCACGATTTGTGCTGCCGAAGGTGTCACAGAAAGTATTGCCCCTGGAGACTACGACAATTATTCATGGGTATTAGATGGCGAGGAAGTATCTCAAGATTCTTTATTTACACCTACTTTACCTGGTATTTATACTTTAACAGTATCTGACGATGTGGGCTGCGAATACATAGCCACTATGGAGGTTATCGAAGACTGCTCTCTAAAGATCTCTTTTCCTAATGGAGTCGTTTTAGACGACCCTAATAGAAGCTTTATTCTTTATGCAAATGAGTACATTGACTATGTCGAGGTTTACATTTATAATAGATGGGGTGAATTAATTTTCTATTGTGAACACGAAAATTTAGAGCCTGGCCAGCCATTTTGCCCTTGGGATGGGCAATTAAACGGAAAATTTGTTCCAAATGGAACATATGCGGTCGTTGTGAAGTTGACAAGTGAAGACCAAAACATTACCCAAAAAATCACCAAAGCAATTACAGTCATTCAATAACATGTTAATTTTAATATCCCCTGCCAAAACGTTAGACTACAGTTTACCCGATTTCAAATCCCATACCTTACCGGAATTTCAATCCGACACACAAGCATTGGTAAGAATCATGAAGAAAAAATCTGCCAAAGAAATTTCTGGGTTGATGCATATCTCTGATTCCTTAGCAAACTTGAATGAGGAACGTTACAAAACTTTCCAAAAAGAGTTCAACTTTGAAAACTCCAAGCAGGCATTATTGGCATTCAAAGGAGACGTGTATACCAAAATAGAGGTAGATGAATATGATGAGAACGACTTTGAATTCGCCCAGCATCATTTGAGAATTCTTTCAGGCTTGTATGGATTGTTAAAACCTCTGGATTTAATTCAACCTTACCGATTGGAAATGGGAACCAAATTGGAGAATAAAAAGGGTAAAAACCTCTATGAGTTTTGGGATAAGAAAATTGCAAAAGCAATAAATAAAGTCGCGGAAGGAGCTCCAATCGTCAACCTTGCTTCACAAGAATATTTCAAGGCTGTAGACCAAAAAACGTTAAAATCCCCTTTGATAACTATCCACTTTAAGGAATATAAAAATGATAGCTATCAAGTGGTTGGTTTTTTCGCGAAACAAGCTAGAGGAATGATGACTAATTATGCCATCATAAATAGAATTACCGATCCCGAGGAACTCAAAAAATTCAATCAGGAACGATATGAATACTCAGAAAATTTAAGCACGGAATCCGATTGGGTTTTCGTAAGATAGGCGAGACCAATTCAATAGAAATCCAGAGGTTTAGGAAACTTCTGGATTTTTTTTGACCTAAATTTTATGGTAGCTTAGAGGTCTGTTTCCCATCAGTTTTCCTCAATATTTTGAAGTTAACATACGCAAAAAGACATCTATTATTCACTTTATTCCTCACTTTGGTTAGTGGATCGGTTTCTATTGCCATATCGGATTTTTTTGCGGAAAACCTCAATCCAACAAATCTACGTAACCAAAAAATTCAAGATCCTGAATTAATAGGTCCAGATAAGCTTTGTAACGTCTATGGAAGCGTAATAGGAGATTTTTTTGGTGCTGGAAATCCCCAAACTGATGTGTATTTATGGAAAATTTTTAATCCAACTGGCCAATTGGTTTTCGATAAATCAGGAGGGGAAAGTTTTCAAACCATCAGCTATACATTTGACCAAATCGGAACACACCGGGTAGAATTAATTGTAAGAAGACCAGGGGTCCCTGATTTTAGCCAATCACAAGACGTAGAACTGATTAAAGGACCTACGATTAGTTTACTTCCCGCCTATGAGATTTGTGATATAAATGGGATCAGCATTTCTGCCATAGATGAAAATAGTTCTGAATTCACAGACTATGAATTTATTTGGGAAGATGGAGAAGGAAACGTGATAGGGGACTCCAATACCATCACAGTAGTTGAACCAGACCGGTACACGGTAACGTTTTTCTTCGAAGATGAAGATGGAAACCAAGCCTGTGAAACAAGCCTTTTCACAGATATCAGTTTGTATGAAGGATATGAAATAGAAAGCTCTACCCCATTCATTTGCCCCGACAATACCGTTACATTAACTACCTCCGAGGACTTGAATGGATCCTGGTATTTTAGAAAACTCCCTAATACTGATGAAATATTTCTAGATCAGGATAAAAGTATCGTGATCACTCCGATCCTAGACCTTGACATGCCAGGAGAATATGAAATCATTTTTAAACCAAACCCTGTCAGTGGAAACAACTGCTTGATTGAAAAGACCTATCCATTAACCTATTATCCTCAGCCAGACTATGAGGTCATAGATAGCAAAAGTTCATCAAACTGTTTGATCCCAGATGGAAGTATTACTATTCGGGCCCTCACTCCGCTAGATAAAGTCTTCTTGGAAGAAAGTGGGGAATCATCCCCTCCATTAAATCCCGGAGAAACTTATGAATTTACCAATCTTAAATCTGGAGCTTATACCCTCACTGGTGTATTAGGAGGTTGTTTGAATTATTTAGGATCTGTTGTCTCCCTAGCTACTGAGCCTGATAGTTATAAGTACGACATACAGAATATTACCGGCGAGGCATGTACAGCTGAAGGAAAAATAAATGGCTCTATTAAAATCCTTTTTCCAAATGGTCCAGTAAGTGGATCTTATCGATTGATCAATGAAAAAGGCACTTTGATCAGAGAAAACGAGGTTCTGGGTATAAGCAATCTTGAAATCAGCATTCCTGGAGGACAGTACTATTTTGAGTTTTATGGAGAAGACGAATGTAGAATTCCTAGAGCGGATTTGATAGATGTACCAGGACTAGAACAAACTGATTTTTCTGTCCCTGAAATATTGACTGTTTGCCAGTCATTCGAACTATTCCCAGAATCAAATCAGCTTTTGGATTATCAACTGCAACTTCCTGATGGCACTACGGAATATAAAAGCAATGGAGAGCCTTTTGTAATCACTCAAGCAGGACCTTACAAAATTACTGGTTTGCTTCCTAATCAATCAGAAGTCTGTCCTTCAACTCTTGAATTTGAGGTTACCCTAGTAGACCCAGTAGACTTTAAACCAGTATTGATCAAACAGGACTGTTTTGGGAATAGAACCTACTTCGCTGATATTTCAGGGGTAGATCCTTCTGCAGTAATTTTCTCCTGGTACAATGAAAATGATGAGTTGATAGGAACAGGCCAAACTATGTTTCCTACTTCATTTGGAGAATTCAAGCTGGATGTTCAGCCTTCCAATAGTGCAGCTTGTCCAATTCCTCCAAAATCTTTTTTGATTGAAGAGCCCATATTAGAGGTGGATGTGAGCATGGAAACTACAAAACTATGTGAACTTGGACCAGGTGCGACCATTTCAATAGAAACAACATTCCCTGATGAGGTGACAGATATACTATGGAGAAGGTATACTTCAACTGGGATTATTGAAGAACTCGATCAATTTAAAGACGAAACCGAGATTACAGTTTTTGAAGATGGAACCTATGAAGCTTCTGTGTATAGTATAATCCCCACTATAGAAAAAGATTGTGAGTTAGGCAGAAATTCAATTGACTTGACTTTCAATACAGAAAAGGTTGAATTTTCAGTCCCTGATTCATTATCTATTTGCCAGTCTTTTGATCTTATTCCCGAAACAGACCAACCATTACAATTCATATTAACTCTTCCAGATGGAAGCACCGTTGAAAAAGATGCAGATAATCCATTTGAATTAACCCAAGAAGGAAATTATAGCCTCTTTGGCTACCATCCTGAAATAAGCTCCCCTAATTGCCCAGTCATTAAGGACTTCTATGTAAAGGTTAATCAACCAATTCCTTTTGAGCCTATATTATTTAGCGAGGATTGTAATGGTGAAAAAACCTATCAAGCGAAATTGACCGGGGCTTCAGCTGAGGATGTACTAATATTTTGGTTTGACGAAGACAATAACCTTTTAAGTACTGATGAATTTATTAGCATAGGCAATTCAGAATTTGGAAACTATTACTTAGAAGTCCAGCCAAGGAATAGCGAACCCTGTGATCTAGAACCCATTTTATTTGAAGTAAAAGAATCAGTTTTGAGTCTTGAGGTATCTTTACTAGCTGCTCCACTCTGTCCTGAAGCCACAGATGCCGCAATTTCCATCGAGGCAGATTTGGATTTGGTCAATACCATAGAATGGTGGTTTACTGACTTAAATGGAAATCAGACTCAATTGACCAGCCAAAAGAATATGCCTGAAATATTAGCTTCTGAGGAAGGCACATATGAAGCAAGGCTTTACAATAATGTTCCATGCTTGGTGGGTTCAGATTTAGTTTTACTTACTAGAAGCATGGATCAAGTTAGACCCGAAGTAGATGAGCGTTATCAAATCTGTCCAAGGTATGAAATCGCGCCTGTGATCAACCCTGGAAGTTTTGCTTCTTATGAATGGTACCATGAAGGAAACCTGGTTTCCACAAGCCCAAACTATAAACCTTTGTTGGTAGGGAATTTTGAACTTGTGGTATATAGTGAAGAAGGATGCGCATACAGTACAAATTTTGAAACCATTGAGGAATGTGAACTCCGAGTAACTTACCCAAATGCTATTGAGCTCGATAATCCAGATAAAGGCTTTTTGGTTTACACCAATTATCTTATTGATGAATTAGAGGTCTTCATTTTTAATCAATGGGGGCAGATGGTTTTCAATTGCAAACAAACGGACTTGATCAAAGAAGAATCAACTTGTTTTTGGGATGGGACCTACAATGGTAAAAAAATTCCAAATGGGGCCTATTCTATCCGACTCAATTATGTGAACCTCGAAAGAGGGATCACTGATTATCAAATTGGATCAATATTAGTAATCAACTAAGGGTAAATTACTAAGTGTTTAAGTGGAATAGATTTTGATATTTTTCGGCATGCGATTAGAAAGTTCAATTCTTTCTGAGGCAGATCATGTAAATTTGCAGACACTTAAATAAGTAGAAATTTTGCGAGCTAAAGACCAATTTCCTACCTGGAAGATTGGAATCCTGTATGCAATGATCAGTTTATTGACTGTATCATCCCCGTTAACCTCCATAAGCGCCGTAAAAAATATTCACAGAACGGTCGCTGAAGATTTTGGAGTACTGGAATTAATGGGTCCAGAGTACTTATGTATTGTTTTTGGAGGAGTTATAGGAACCTTTAGCGGCGGGGGTGATCCCGAAACAGACGTCTACACATGGGTAGTCACCGACCAAAACGGGGAAGTAATATTCAACCAATCCGGAGGTGGAGTACAATATGAAACTGTTAAAATTTCATTTAATGAAATTGGTAAGTACCAGGTTAAGCTGAACGTAAGGAGAAATAATCAAAGTGATTTCTATGAAAAAACCATGGAAGTTACTGTTCAAAAAGGCCCTGAATTAGCATTAGAGCCAGATTACCTCCTTTGTAATGGAGGATATGCCGAACTTACTGCGATCAATCCCAACAATACTCCAAACATCAATGACTACACCATTATCTGGAGAGATGTTTTGGATAATGAAATTGCCTCTGGCAATACCATTCAAGCTTATTATGAGGGATATTATAAAGTAGAAATCTTTTTAACCAATTCTGAAGGTGGACAAGATTGTTTAATTACAGGTTCAACTTTCGTAGGCCCTCCTATAGATTTTAAAATAATCCAAAGTTCAGAACAAATCTGCGAAGGGGAGAACATTACTTTTTCATTGGACACTCCTCTTTCTGGGGAATGGTTTATCAGAAAAGACACCGAGACCACCAAAGTAAGCCTTGGTGAAGGATTTGAAAAGGTAATTCGATCTGAGGACATCGATGGCATCGGGTATTTTGAAGTATACTTCAGTGCAGTGAATGAGGAATTCCCAGATTGTAGATCTGAGAGAAGGAAATTCTTTTTTGTAAATGAAGCTCCAAAAATCCAACTAAGTATGACAGATCAACCTGAGGACTGTTCTGACTCTTCTGGAGGCTTTCAGGTAACTACGCAATCTGATATTGACTCCCTATTTATTCCTGAACTTGGCTTAACTGAATATGGTGTTTCTGTTGGCCAAACACTTTCTTATTCTAATCTCAAACCAAAGATATATACCATAAAGGCCTTTAAAAATGGGTGTGAAGTAACGGAGTTAATGAAGTTGGAAGCCATGGATCCACCTTTGACAGCTTCTCCTCCTAGTCAGGCAAATGTTAACATCATAGAAGAACCAGAAACCTGTAGTCCTACTGGGGTATCTCGAGGAAAATTGACTTTTGAATTTGATGAACCTGTCACTGGTTCTTTTAGGGTCATGCAAGAAAACGAGGGGGAAATAATCTATGGGGAACTGATCAACGAAACGAGCAAAACTGTCGATTTATTAGGGGGGAAATATGTGCTGGAGTTTATTATGGGAGGTTGTACTTACCCAATGGAAGAAGTAATAATCGGAACTGAAAAGCAGGTGGAATATTCTGTTCCTGAATCCATCAACATTTGTGAAACCTTTGATTTGATCCCAGAAACGGAAGAAGACCTAACATACACCTTAACTTTTCCGGATGGACATGAGGAACAAATAGGAGCTAATGGTGCCTTTTCTTTGACTGAACCAGGAGATTATGAAATATTAGCAGTCTCTAATGATGGGAGTTCAGGACTATGTCCAAAGAAAAGACAATTCACCGCCTCTCTCTCACAGTCAATTTCATTTGACTATCAATTGATCGAGGAGGACTGTTTTGGGAATAAAGTTTTTGAGGCTTCCATTGAAGGAATAGAACCTGAAAATGCTAGTATTCGTTGGCAAAATTCAGACGGAGAAATAGTGGGAAGAAGTCCCATATTCTATCCTACAGCTTATGGCACCTATTCCTTAATCGTACAACCATTAGGAAGTGGTTATTGTCCTGTTGAAAAGATTTATTTCGAGGTTGTTGAGCCGATTTTTAGAGTTGATACAAAACTGGAAGCTACCAAAATCTGTCCTCAGCCTTATGAAGCGACCATTACTTTGACTACTGATGAAGAAGCAGTAGATCATATTGAATGGATCTTTTTTGACTTAAATGGAAATCGAGAAAATCTTACCGAATTGGATGATTTATTGGAGATTCCAGCAGTGGAAGTAGGAACCTATGAGGTAGTAGTCTACAGTGAGTTGGGCTGTGAATTAGGTAGAAACCAAATAGAAGTTGAAGAAAGTACTTTTACGACTCTTCCACAAGTAGAGGATTCTTATGCATTTTGCTCTATAGAGAATAACACGATCCCTGCTATAGACCCAGGAGATTTTGCGACTTATAGTTGGTTCCATGAAGACCAACTGGTATCCACCTCCCCTACTTATAAGCCAGAAGAAATTGGAGATTACCTAATAGTAGTTACCACCGAAGATGGCTGTGAATTTACAGCAGAATTCAACACTTATGATGCATGTAATTTCCAAGTGGTCTATCCTAATGCCATGATCTTAAACCAAGCTGATAAAGATTTCAGAGTTTTGATCAGTGAAGGCGTTTCAGAGGCAGAGCTATTTGTATTAAATAGACAAGGAACTTTAATTCATCATGAGTTAACCAGCGAAATCCCAGTGGAGGCGCCTGTATTACAATGGGATGGAACAGTCAATGGGAAAAATATTCCAAGCGGTACTTACGTAGTCATTTTGTTGTTACGAAATAATGAATTTGGTTTTGAAGATAAGATAACTAGCTCACTGTTAGTTATCGAGTAAAGAATATCTTGATTCTTTAAAATTTTTATATAATCGGAAAAGCCTTAATCCGATATTTTTCCTATTTTCAAAGCCATTTCAAAAGTTATTTTAATGACCCAGTAACCAAAATACCTAGCTTATGACTCAAACCATCAACAAAAGTGCGCTCTTCAACGCGAGTTGTTTTGCACTGATTACAACGGCATTTTCATTCAGTATCAGTGCCGGAACATTAAGACAATTAGGAGATGACTTAGGATATACTGCCGAAAGGTTAGGGTATATCAACTCCCTATGGTTCTTTGGATTTCCAATAGCGATGATCATCGGAGGATTGATCTATCATTCTATAGGACCTAAAAAAATCATGAAAATCGCATTCCTTTCTCACTTTATAGGAGCAGCATTGACGCTGTTTGCGATTTATTTTGTTTCAGATATGAGCTATGTTTTGCTACTAGCTTCAAATCTTTTAATGGGAATTGGATGCGGATGTACAGAGGCAGCTTGTAACCCAATGATTGCTGATATGTATACCGGTTCGACGATGAATAAAATGCTAAACAGATTCCACATGTGGTTCCCTGGTGGTATTTTCGTTGGAGCTCTTCTTTCAGAAGCAATGACTAGCCTTGGGTTCTCTTGGCAAAGTCAGTTCTGGTTAATTCCTATTCCTGCAATCATTTACTTCTATTTATTCAACGGAAAAACTTTCCCTAAAGCAAGTGTAGAACAAGCAGGTTCTTTGTCAGGAAACATCAAAGCGATGTTTACTCCTTTATTCCTTTTCATCTTCGCATGCATGGCACTTACTGCAATTACTGAGTTTGGACCACAGAAATGGACTGGATTGATCATGGAAAGTTCTGGTGCTAAGCCTATGTTGATCCTTGCTCTTACCACTGGACTGATGGCTGTATTGAGATTCTTCGGAGGTCCAGTAACCAAGGCATTGGGTCAAACTGGTGTTTTATTGGGAGGTGCTATCGTATCTACCATAGGAATTTACTTGTTTAGTACACAAACTGGTGTAATGGCTTACGTAGCAGCTATTTTCTTTGCCGTGGGAGTTGCCTTCTTCTGGCCTACTATGATTGGATTTGTCGCGGCAAAAATCCCAAAAAGCGGTGCCTTAGGCATGTCAATCATCGGTGGTGTAGGAATGTTTTCTACCGCGATTTTCCAACCTATTATCGGTGGATGGATTGATAGCGATATTGCAGAACAAACAGCTTTGGGATTAACTGGAGCGGAACTAGATCTTGCTGCAGGTCAAGCAACTCTTTCTACAATGACTACTTTCCCAATTATTTTGATTGTGGCATTCTTGATACTGTTCTTTTGGCAGAAAAGCTCAAAACCTTCAGTAGCAACAGCACATTAAAAAAGAGCAGCCTTCGGGCTGCTTTTTTTTGCTTTATTGATTTCCACATGAATAGGAAGTATACTCTTCTTTAAAAAGAGACCAAATCTTCCCCTCTTCATCTCGGTATGTAATACCTTCATACCTTTTTGAAACTTCGATACCACCTGTAGTTTCTATGGTGGATCCATCTTTCAATGTGATCACACAAGGACCTTCAAATTTCTGAATGTCTACTAATTTGGTATCTTCAAACAGGCTACAACCCATTAAAAGAAATAGAAGAGGGATAACTTTTTTCATTTGTTCCTACTAAAACTCAAGGCTAAAATGAACAAAAAATAGTTCTTATAAAAACTGATATCACTGCTAGAAATACTTTATCCACTCCTTCCAATGATTCATCATTTTTCTTTTAAATAAGTGTTAGATATTCTAGCCAAAATCCAGCTAGATAACCATCGTGGGCTGAAACCTCCTTTATCCGTTTTATTGGGCACAAAAAAAGCTCAACCGCTATGGATGAGCTTTGTGACCTCGTCAGGATTCAAACCTGAAACCTCCTGAGCCGTAATCAGGTGCTCTATTCAGTTGAGCTACGAAGCCGAAATGGAATGCAAAGGTATTTATTTTTCTTTTTATTCCAAACAAGTACAAGGCAGAAAAAGATCTTTTTGTAAATTTAAACTTGATCAACACTTAAGAATAATTAAGACTAAAAACAGGGTAATTCCTTCAGGAATTCATATTTTTGCCCGCGATGAATTTGAAATTCAATCCTTATTTAATGAAAAAATTATACACTATTTTGTTCGCTTTGGTTTTATTCCAAACCGCTTTTGCACAGGAAAAGCCAAAAACTCCAATTGGAGGAAGACCAAATATTCCAAGCAACTTATCTTTTGAGTTCGGATTTAACCAATTAAACAACCGACCTGAAGACATGAGCCTGAACTTCTTTGGTTCCAGGACTTTCAATGTATACTTCCAGCACCCATTTAAAATATTTGGTGAAACATCTGGTTTTACATTCGATCCAGGTATCGGCTTTGGAACAGACAAATACGCTTTCAAAGATAGGAAAAACCTGTTTAATGATGTAGAGAAAGGACCTGAATCCAGTGACCTGCTTGAAGTAACTGAAGTATATGGAGAAAATATTCGTTTGAATAAAAACACCTTTGCAGCAAACTATATAGACTTTCCATTAGATTTAACATACCACTTCAATAAAACCAATCATTACAAAGGATTCAGGGTTTCATTAGGAGCCAAGTTAGGCTTGCTTTATGAAGCACATTCTAAAATTAAATTCACTGATTCTGATGGTTTAGAAAGAAAAATCAAGGATTCCCAGAATTATGGACTTGAGAAATTCAGATATGGATTGACCCTAAAAGCAGGATCTCCTGGTTTTTATGCCTGGATGTATTACGGATTGAATAAAACTTTCCAACAAGGAATGGGACCGATTGGAACGGGAGCAACACAACTTAACTTTGGGGTTGCAGTCAATGTCTTCTAATCCCATTCAGCATATCAAAAAAAAGCCGGAATTATTCCCGGCTTTTTTTATGCTATTTTTTTGAATAGTACTTCTAAAAAAAATCAGGGGTAAATCAACTCAAACCCCAAAAAGCAAATGATAAATCCATACACAAAGCCAATATAAATTTCCGATGGTTTGTGAGCGTTTAAATAAAGCCTACAAGTAGCTACCAACCCAGAAAGCACAATGGCTCCTAGTAACGGATACAATGCATCGAAGGTGGCGAATTTCAAATTCAGGACTATAACTGTCGCCACTAAGCCCCCTAATCCAGTCATATGTGCAGACATTTTCCAAAAAAATGTTACCAAGGTCAAACCTACAATGGAAACAGATATAATGCCTAATACCTGCCAAAGAATGGGGTCCAATTCATTCTTATCATGCAGAAAATAGGTGGTCAATAAAAAATAGATGGTAGTCACGATAAATGGGACAATCCGATCCTTTATATCGACCATATGGATACTTTTCAAAGTACCACTCAGTCTTAACCCAAAAATAGTCACCATTGGTATGGCAAGGGTAGACAAGACAATTAAAAGGAAGATTCTGTTTTTAAAAACATCTGGGATACTGCTTGCCTCTGGCACCAAGTACAAGATCAATCCAAACACCAGGGTAGGGACTAGCAAAGGCTGAAAAACTACTGAAACAAATAAAGCAATAAATCTAGGCACTAGAGTTCTTTTCTTAGTCTTGCAACCGGTATTTGAAGTTGTTCCCTATATTTTGCCACCGTCCTTCTAGCTATATTATATCCCTTTTTATTGAGCATCTTCACAAGCTTATCATCTGATAAAGGCTTTTTCTTATCCTCTTGATCCACCATAGCCTGCAAAACTGATTTTACTTCACGGTTACTTACATCCTCTCCACTATCCGTTGCAATTCCTTCCGAAAAGAAATACTTTAAAGGATATACACCAAATTCTGTCTGGATGGCTTTACTATTTGCTACACGAGACACAGTGGAAATATCCATATCAATTCTTTCCGCAATATCTTTTAGAATCATCGGACGTAGGTTGGTTTCATCCCCATCGATAAAAAATTCCTTCTGATAAGTAAGTATTGCCTCCATGGTCCTCAACAAGGTATTTTGTCGTTGCTTAATGGCATCAATGAACCATTTTGCAGCATCTAACTTCTGTTTGACAAAAGACACTGTCTCTTTGAGCTTTTTATCCTTCTTATCACTCTTATCATACGCATCAAACATCTCAGAATAAGACCTGGAAATTCTAAGCTCGGGTGCATTCCTGGAATTTAGGCTAATTTCCATTTTTCCTCCGTTATTCGTCAGAATAAAATCAGGAATAATGTATTGGGTACGGACCAATCCATCTGCTACGCCTCCAGGCTTCGGGTTCAATTTCGTAATTAGATTTACCGCCTCTTTCGTCTCCTCCTCCGTTAGATCACACTTTTTCTGAATCTTGGAATAATGCTTTTTTGTAAACTCATCAAAACAGTCATGAATAATTCGAAGAGCATGGATTACCGTAGGATCTTCTGGATGTTCTTTGCGTTCAAGCTGAAGTGTCAGACATTCTTGAAGATTTCTTGAAGCGATTCCAGCAGGATCAAACCCCTGGATTTTTCTTAAAATTTCCTCCAGTTCATCAATATCAGTTTCAATATTTTGACTAAAAGCCAAGTCATTTATTATCGCGTCTAGGTCCCTACGTATATAGCCATCGTTTTCTATACTGCCAATCAACTGTTGCCCGATGATTCTTTGTCGATCATCCAACTTCAGAAAATTAAGCTGAGACACTAATTGCTCATGCAAGGATGACTGACTGGAAATCGGGATTTCCCGATCTTCTTCATCAGGGCTATAATTCCCATCTCCTTGCATCTTGTAACCTCCATATTCATCATCGAGGTAATCGTCAATGTTAACATCCCTATCATCCTGCACAGAATCCTCCTCATAACTATCTTCAAAATCGTCTTGAGAACTATCTGAATCTTCATCCTTCCCTTCTTCCAGAGCAGGATTTATTTCCAACTCTTCCTCAATTCTGGTCTCCAATTCTGCAGTTGGTACCTGCAACAATTTGATAAATTGGATCTGTTGAGGAGAAAGTTTCTGTGAAAGTGACTGGCTAAGATTTAGCTTTTGCATTAGAAATCAGATAAAACCAATATTTGGGTTCAAAAAAGGCCTTTTCAAGTGAAAAAGCCTCATACCCAAAGTTAGGAAAAACAAACAATTTTTTGATAAAAAGCTTATTTAATCGTTTTTTTGCATTCCACTTTAATATCATCGGAAATAGATATTTTCCTTAAATAAATTCTCCTAATGGCATTTAACAAACGGGTCAAAATCAAGACCATCCTGGATGAAAGTCCAATAGGTTCAGAAGTGACACTGATGGGCTGGGTACGTACTAAAAGAAGTAACAAGAATGTTTCATTCATCGCTCTTAATGATGGATCTATCATTACGAATTACCAAGTAGTCGCAGACCCTAATGTGATCTCAGAAGATATCTTAAAAAATTGTGCTACAGGAGCTTGTTTGAAAGTTACTGGAAAGGTAGTGGAATCCATGGGAGCTGGACAGGCTTCTGAATTGAATGCTACTTCAATTGAAATATTGGGCAAGGCAGATCCTGAAAAATATCCACTTCAACCTAAAAAGCATTCCCTTGAGTTTTTGAGAGAGATTGCACACTTAAGAATAAGAACCAATACTTTTGGAGCTGTTTTCAGAGTTAGGCACGCCTTGGCTTTTGCTGTACATAAATACTTCAATGATAAGGGGTTCTTTTATATCCATACCCCAATTATCACTGCTTCAGATGCTGAAGGTGCTGGTGAAACTTTTAAAGTAACTACCCTAGATCTCAAAAACCCTCCATTAAAAGAGGATGGTGCGATCGACTATACAGAAGATTTCTTTGAAAGAGAGACCAACTTGACTGTTTCTGGTCAATTGGAAGGTGAATTAGCTGCTCTTGCTCTTTCTGAGATTTATACCTTCGGCCCTACTTTCCGTGCAGAGAATTCAAATACTGCTAGGCACTTAGCAGAATTCTGGATGATCGAACCTGAAATGGCATTCTACGATGCAGAAGACAACCAAGACCTCGCAGAAGACTTCTTAAAATATGTCATCCAATATGCGTTGGATCATTGTGCGGAAGATCTCAAATTCTTGGATCAACGAGTTGCTGAGGAAGAAAAAGGAAAGCCTCAAGACCAAAGAAGTGAATTGGGATTACTTGATAAGTTGAAATTCGTAGTCGAAAATGATTTTGAAAGACTAACCTATACGGAGGCAATCGATATTCTTAGAAACTCCAAGCCCAATAAGAAAAAGAAATTCGCTTACCTTATTGACGAGTGGGGTGCTGATTTACAATCTGAGCACGAACGCTACTTAGTAGAAAAGCACTTTAAGAAGCCAGTAATCTTGACGGATTATCCAAAGGAAATCAAATCCTTCTACATGCGTCAGAATGAGGACGGAAAAACTGTAGCAGCTATGGATATCCTATTCCCAGGAATTGGTGAAATTGTCGGAGGTTCTCAAAGAGAAGAAAGACTGGATGTTCTTACCCAAAGAATGCAAGAAATGAACATTCCACAGGATGAAATGTGGTGGTATTTAGACACCAGAAGATTTGGTACTACCCCTCATGCCGGATTCGGTTTGGGATTTGAACGAATGGTACTGTTCGTAACAGGAATGAGCAATATCCGAGATGTGATTGCATTCCCTAGAACCCCTGGAAACGCAGAATTTTAATCATCATTCCCCGGCCAATTTGTCGGGGATTTTTTTTTGATTCCTTAAGTGACCATCCAAAAGGTCACCCAAAATAAAATGTACCTGTAAATAATAAAACTCGGGATGATAAACAATCCTAACAGGACACTTCTCCAAATAGCTCCTAGATTATCCACTTCGAAAGCCTTTCGGATAAGAAAAAACATGTAGAAAACGATTATTAGCAAAAACACAATGCTAATCGTCAATTCATTGAAAAGGGTACTCATCGAGAAATCAAAAATCTTACTAAAAAGGATCACAATTGCTGGAAATAAGACCAATACAAAAAGTATATAAAACCCATAAAAATATGCTGAGGCTGCAAGAAAGTCCACTAAAAACAGCCTTTTAGTCTTCCAGAAAATGACTTTCAGAAATAGCCCTTGAAGAATTACTAACACGATTAACAATAGTTTTCCATTGGAGGCGGATACCTTTTCAAACTCAGCTTGGAAATTCCCCATATCTAAATCATTGGTTTGAATATAGGATTCTACTATTGGACGAATAGAATTACTGTATGGTAATTGATGCATCTGAACGTCCAGCGAGGTGTTAAATGTAGATATCAAAGGAAAAATGAAATAGATCAGGTTTGCGAAGAAGAAAAGTTGGAGTGGAGTTAGGTATTCCTTTCGAATTCCAATGACGAAACTTTTTGTCAATTCTCCGGGATTCGTAACCAGAAGCTTGATGGTTTTAAAAAATTTGCCATCTGCCACAAACACAGATGAAATAGCTTCTTCTAAAAAATGAATAAAATTTTTGTCTTTCGCTTCAATCCGCTTTTCTCCACAATTGTAACAAAAAGTACCTTTCAATTCTGTATTGCATCTAGCACATCGTAAAGTACCTTTTTCCATTCTTTAGAGGGTAATTCCTTCACCGGTAATTTCCTGAATTATTTGGTTAATTCAAACTGCCTTAAACTAGCTCAACTCACTACTTTTATCCTTCTGGCCAAAGGAATGCAAAGTAAACTAAAGAAGATTGCTAAATAGCCCACCAAATTGAAATTAGTGAGTTCTCCAGCGGTATTCTCCCCTATAATTACCCCTGCAATAAGCGACGCCAACCCAGTTGCCATTTGTTGGACTGCAGAATTAAAACTCAAAAAACTCCCTCTATTCTCAGGTTTTGCCGTTCCAGTAATCAAGGCTGCGGCAGGCACAAATCGACCATTGGAGGTCACAAAAAATAGTGTGGAAACCATTAGGACAAAAAAGATCGGAGTAACTCCTAGGTGGGTTATGATTGCAATAGGCACCACATTCAAAGCCATGAAAATGGTGAAAATCTTCAGTTTACCATACTTGTCAGAAAGTTTACCCACCCAAGGAGAAGTAAAAATAGTAAAAGCTCCTCCTGCCATATAAATGTAAGTTAACTGCATCTCTGTAAAACCAATATTTGATACCGTATAGGGACTTAGGAATGGGATAATCATAAACTGACCAAACATCATCATCACAGACAAGGAAATTGCCCTCATTTGATTGGAGTCCCCAATTACACGGGATATCACCAACATGGGATTGGGTCTCAAATACCCTTGATCTAAATGATCCCTGATCGATGGAATAAACTTAAAAACCATGACAAGGCTCAACAAAGAAGTACCAGTAAGAATAAAAAATGGAGTATGCCAATTGGAAAGACTTGCCAAAAACAGGCCCAATGGAACGCCCAAAACCGAGGCTACGGAAAATGCTGCCATGACCAATCCCATGGCCCTACCCCTTCTTTGATCAGGAATAACATCTCCTATAATAGCCAAGATCAATGCGGAAGTAAGTCCTCCGAAGAGCCCTGATAAAACTCTTGCAAATAATAATATGGAATAACTTGGAGATAAGGCACAAGCCAATGTGGCCAAGGTAAAGCCCATATACACCCATAATAAGATTTTCTTTCTATCGAATCGATCGAGAAAAAACGCACCAAAAAAACTTGAAATCCCAGCGCTGAATGTATAGGAAGAAACCAAAAGGCCAAATTCTCTAGGACTGATTTCAAATATTCTCATCAACTGAGGACCTAATGGCATCAAGATCATAAAATCAACTATGTGGATAAAGTTGATCAATGCTAAAGTCCAAAGAAGAAACTTTTCATTCTTCATAAAAGGGATGTAAGGAGTAGTTTATAGAGAAATGCTATATATCACGATATATCAAGTAGGTTATAAGTCTCCGGAATAGCCTCAATCAAGTCAGAGGCGATTAGTCCCTTTCTCTTTTTTGCTCCAGCAAGTTCTCCTGCCAACCCATGATGATATACCCCACAAATAGCGGCATTCTCTGGTTCATACCCCTGCCCTAAATAGGAAGTAATCATTCCTGTCAACACATCTCCAGAACCACCAGTTGCCATGTATTTGGTACCGGAAGAATTAAAAATCTGTCGTCCATCTGGCAAGGAAATGACTGTATTAGCTCCTTTAAGGACGAGAATTAACTCGTTGGTAACAGAGAATTCTTTTGCCATTTCCAGTCGCTCCAAATGATTCTTTGCAGGACCTACTAGACGGGAAAACTCGCCTATATGCGGGGTTAAAATTGAATTTTTGGGTACAAGTTCAAGCAATTCCTTACTTCTTGCTAAAATATTCAAGCCATCCGCATCAACCACTACGGGGCTTTTAAATTCTTCCAAAATCTGAGTCAATAAATGAACCCTACCATCTTGCCCCCAACCAGGTCCAATTCCTACCGAATCGTAAAATTCTAAATTTGCGATCAGACCCCAAGAAGCCATGGCCTCAGGAACTGCTGTTTGGATGATATCTCTTTCTGAATCTTCTATATGGCAGGTAACAAGTCCAGTCCCTGTTCTTAATGCACTTTTCGCACATAAAATCAATGCTCCCATTTTTCCAGGACTGCCACCAGCAATTAAAATTTTCCCATAGTCACCTTTGTAGGAAAACCGATGGAAAGATTTGTGAAGTGCAGGAATATCCTTTTCCTCTAAATAATAGAAGTTTGAATCAAAGACTTTAGAGGTCTCCTCCTCAATCCCAATATCCACCAATACCAACTCTCCTACGTACTCAGCATTTTCAGGAAGTAGTAAGGACAATTTTGGAAATGCAAAAGTAACGGTATAGTCTGCTCGTACAGCTAAACCCTGGTGGATGGTTTCAGAAGGAAGACCACTTGGGATATCTACCGAAACAACGGGGCCCGAGAACTCATTTATATAATCAATGATTGGAATACTAGATTCCCTTAAAGTCCCTGTAAGTCCGACACCCAAATAACAATCAATCAGTACTAAATCACCTTCATACTTTAACTCATTGAAATCCAATAGTTGAACAGATTTAGGAAGCAATTCCCAATTGGCTGACGCGTCGAGTGATAGTTTATCTGGGTCAGTAAAACAAGGAACCACAGACACTTGAACACCTTGATTTGTCAAAATCCTAGCGATTGCAAGTCCATCTCCCCCATTATTTCCCGCTCCCACAAAAATCAAGACCCCATACTCTTTGAATTGATCTTGTGCAACATACCAATCCACAAACCCCAAAGCAGCCACTTCCATCAATTCTTGGCTCGACTGCCCGGATATTGAAATATGTTTAGCATCTAACTCTTTTACTTGAGCACCTTGAAGGATCTTTTTCATGGGAACAGAGATTAAGAAGCGTTTAATTGACTTTTCGGAATCGTAACCAATAGTAAGAAGCCTAACCCTACTAGGAAAAAGATTCCTAGAGTCAAGGAACTGTTTCGCATACTTCCAGTAAGCTGTTCGATCACGCCATAGGAAAATGTCCCTAATACAATAGCCATTTTCTCGGTAACATCATAAAAGCTGAAATAAGAGGCGTGGTCTGTGGTTGATTCCGGAATCAATTTGGAAAAGGTAGATCTTGATAAGGATTGGATTCCACCCATTACCAAACCTACTACAAAGGCTAGAGCAAAAAACTCATAAACCGTGTACACGTAATAAGCCGCTCCGCAGATAAAAATCCAAATGATGACCATGATGACCAAACTGGATTTATTTCCATACTTCTTGGATAAAAAGGCAAAGAAATAACTTCCTATAATAGCCACAAACTGAATAATCAAAATGGTTAAGATCAATTGATCTCCAGGAAGCCCTAATTCCTTATCCCCAAAACTTGCAGCCAAATACATAACTGTTTGTACGCCCATCGAATAAAAGAAGAAAGAAGCTAGAAATTTGTTCATTACTCCAATTTTCCTCACTTCAAAAAACACTTTGCGGATCTCTTTATACCCTTTGGATAAAATCTCCCTTGTTACATTCTTCCCAAAAGGGTTCTTAGGCAGCACATTGAAAGTAATCTGAGCAAATCCTGCCCACCATACTCCAGTAATTAAAAAGGACAGCCTGGCAGCGATCCCTCCATCAGGAATCATAAAGGCAGAAGGAAACTGTATCATCAATAAATTGAGAATCAGTAAAATCACGGATCCAATGTATCCCAAGGCAAAACCTTTTGCACTCAAAAAGTCATATTCATTCTCCTCGGAAATTTCAGGTAAGTAGGCATTATAAAACACAATACTCCCTGCATACCCTATACTAGCAAGGACACTACATATAATTCCAAATTCAAGATTACTCCCATCAAAAAAGAAAAGTCCTACACAGGAAATTGCGCCTAAATAAGCAAAAAACTTCATAAAGCTTAATTTCTTTCCTGTGGAATCTGCTATTCCTGATAACAAGGGAGAGATCAAAGCAATGATCAGGAAGGAAAAGGAAATGGAATACGAATACAGAACTGTATTAATCATTTCAAAACCAAAGAAATTCACTTTATCACTTCCATCAATTGCTTTGGTGACATTGTTGTAATAAACCGGAAAGATGGTAGACGTAATAACAAGACTATAAACAGAATTTGCCCAGTCATACATGGCCCAACCGTTTTGGACCTTCTTTTTATTTTGTAGTGTTGCTAGCATGGGGTAAACAAAAAAAGCTATCCCGGTATGGGGATAGCTTTAAATATACTGAATTGTTTCTATTTAGTCTTTTACAACTTTACCAACAGAAGCGTAAAGAACTCTTCTTGCATCCGCTTCTCTCAATTCAGTTTGAACGTCAGAGATTGGACCCATTTTAACATCCTTATCCACTTTCATTGAAATTGTAATCCCTCCACGGTCCGCTTCAGGCAATGCATCTCTTTCTTGGTTTACCCACTGAACAATTTCGTCAGTTGACATCAAGGCATCGTTAGCTTGAACTCTTGGTTCGGTTCCATACAATGATGTATTCTTTGGCTTACCAATGAAGATGTAAGAAATCAATGTTTTCTTTTGCAATTTCTGAAGCTGAGTAGCTTGAGGAATTTTTTGCTCAACCAATATCTCCTGATCTCTCAACACGGTAGTTACCATGAAGAAGAAAAGAAGCATGAAGATAATATCCGGCAACGCCGAGGTTGGGATATTCTCAGAGACTTTATTTTTCTTTCCGAACTTTCCCATATTAATTGCTTCCTAGTTTATCTGGTTCTGCGATGGAAATCTGCATTGCAATGCCTTCTTTCCCTTTGTCAATAAGCGCTTGTTCTGCGTCATCTTTACCACTAAGAGCTCTGTACTCGTCAGTTGACAAGTTTGCTCTCGTTGCATAGATATCGAAGTAAGCCTTTTTCACCAAATCCAATACTTCAAGATACTTTTCGTAGCTAGTACCTCTGTTTGTTTTGATGGAAACAACAGCTTCACTTGGATAGTCAGAAGATTCAGGATTTCTAGCTGCTTCTGCTTGAAGAGAAGCTGGCAAAGAATTGTAAAGTGCAACTGCTTCTTCATCCGGCGCACCGAAATTCAATACAAATGCTTTAACATCCTTATCAAGACCATCGGCACTTTCTCTGTATTCTCCTTCTACAAGAAGATCATCGTTCGCGTTGACAAGAATGGTGTAGATGTTACGCTCATTCTTTTGAATGTCTGGTGGCGGAACGTTAGGATCCACTTTTGGAGGGAGTACATTCAAGATACCCTTATCCGATGCAATAGTAGTAGTGACGAGAAAGAAGATCAGGAGCAAGAACGCTATGTCAGCCATAGAACCTGCATTGACCTCCTGAGCCATTCTATTTTTCTTTCTAGCCATATTACTTTATCGCTTTGTTTAATTCAGTTACTACGATTCCAGCCAATGCCGCAATCGCAAGTACGTACGTAGTTATAAGCATTCCTCCCACTAACTTAGATCCATCTGCGGTTAAGTTGAAAGGTTCTGCTTCAAATTTTGGAAGTACTTCGTCGCTAGAAACAGAGTAAGCGATGAAGAACAACACCAAGATGCCAACGATACCCACTACTGTCTTCAACAAACTCTTAGGATCATTCAAAGAGTTGATTAAAGGCATTACAATAGAAGCGAAAGCTCCAATCGCAATTAGTAAGTAACTACCGTATAATAAAATGTCATAAGTATCCATAATGTAGCTTTCTTCGGGGTTAACTTAAATAATTGAAACTCAAATTTTGACGGCTTACTTACCAGTCAATTTGTGCTTCACCAAGATGTCCACCAAAGTGATAGAAGCATCTTCCATATCGTTAACCAAAGAGTCAATTTTAGCGACACAGTAGTTGTAGAACAACTGAAGGATAATCGCTACGATCAAACCCGCTACTGTAGTCAAAAGGGCAATTTTAATACCACCTGCCACAAGAGATGGAGAGATATCACCAGCTGCTTCGATAGAGTCGAATGCACCGATCATACCAATTACAGTACCCATGAAACCCAACATTGGAGCAAGAGAGATGAAAAGAGAGATCCAAACTAGACCTTTTTCCAATCTACCCATTTCAACAGATCCATAAGCAATGATGGACTTCTCAACCATTTCGATACCCTCAGAGTATCTCATAAGTCCTTGAGTAAAGATTGAAGCTACAGGGCCTTTGGTGTTTCTAGTAACATCCTTAGCCGCTTCAACTCCACCTGAAGACAAAGCATCTTCAACCTTTGCCAACAATTTTTTGGTGTTGGTCGTAGAAAGGTTCAAAGTGATGATTCTTTCGATGGCTACAGCAAGACCTAAGATCAAACAGATCAATACTGGAGTCATGTACAAAGGATCACCTTCGATAAACTTGTCTTTAACTACTTGGTGGAAGCTTTGCTCCTCAACGACGATCTCGTCATCAATGATTGTTGGTGATGCAGCAGGTTCTTCTGCTACAGGAGCCATTTCTTCTTGAGCTGCAGAATCAGCTGCTGCTTCTTGTGCGTTTGCGAAAACAGGAACAAACATGATACCTGCAAGCATGAACAAAGCGATTAACTTTCTCATAATTTGATTTTTAAATAGACTTTTGATAAAGGTTAAATGGTTTCTACACTAAAATCGAGTTTTAAAGTTATCATTTTTTAATTTCAAAAAACAATGGACTCTTTTAGATTTTTTGGAAAAATCCTGCTTTTAAAGCGGAATTGGGGCAATTATTACACGAGCGGAAAATATTCCTTTGAACTGTCATAGGCTTCTAATTCGCCATTTAAAGGTCAGAATAGTCCATTTTCAAGTGTTAATTCATTCCAAAACAATCTCTTAAGCCCTTTGCGTCAGTCAGATAGACAAAGAAAAATTTCTTTGAATATTTTTCCCTTACCGACATAACTTAACCGATTTCGCAACTAAGTTACAAAAAATGCAATTCTATCCTTCCCATAATCAGACTTTCCTAAATCTTTTAACGTTAAATATTTTTAAAATACGCTAAGGATTGAAACTTTTCATTGCCATCTCTCTAACAATCCCTTTGAAAAATTAGGCCAATGGCCTTTTCAAAGCATTTAACTATTGAATTAGAAAGATTTGAGATTCCCAGAATAAAAGACTTTAATTCATGGTTATAGAAAGACCAATTTCATTATTATTATTAGATAAGAATGGCTTTAATAATACGTTCGTTTGATTGTTTATTATTTACAACACGCCGCAGCATCTAATGATTATCCTCATAGTCGATTTCGAATCCGGCTATTTCTAACTTCGAGGTTCCATCCCTTCTTTAATTATCTAGTTCAATTTTTCCTGGAAATAAAAAAAGCCAAACTATTGCTAGCTTGGCTTTGCAGATCCAAAGGGATTGCTCATACCCTCTGCCTCACCGCACGGCCTCTCGCGAATCTCCTTGCAGTCGATTTCGAACCCAAATCATTTATAATCGAGGGTTCTCATCCCTTCATTCAATTCGATTTGGTATAAAAAACAAAAGTCAGCCCTATTTCTAGAACTGACTTGTTATGCAGAGAGGAAGGGATTCGAACCCTCGATACCCTTTAGGGGTATACACGCTTTCCAGGCGTGCTCCTTCAACCACTCGGACACCTCTCTAGTTGAATTTGACCTGCTGTTGCAAATCGGAGTGCAAAGAAAAAAATTATTCCTCCGCTTTCCAAATCAAACTCTAAAATATCCTGAATTTCTCTAGGTAGTCATCTCTCCTGCGAGTGGAACCATCAATTGTTTCTTCACTTCATCAGCGGAAGAATACTGTCCTAACAAGAACATTAATTTTGTTACCGCCGCCTCTGTGGTAATATCTGCCCCGCTAATAACTCCAACATTCAACAACTCTTTACTCGTCTCATACCTTCCCTGAATTACTCTACCACCATTGCACTGAGAAACATTTAAAAGGATCAATCCTTTTTTAACAGCCCTAGACAAGGAATTCATAAACCAGGTTTCACTCGGAGAATTTCCAGACCCATAGGTTTCTAAAACCACTCCTCTTAAACCAGGGATATCAAAACAAGCATCCATGATTTGGGAGGTGATCCCCGGGAATAGTTTTAAAATCATGACTCTGTTGTCGAGCAAGTTTTTATATACCAACTCCTTATTGGGTTCATAAGGTCTAATAGAAGCCGTATTATAATCAATCACAATCCCAGCCTCCGCCAAGGAAGGATAATTCTCTGATTCAAATGCGTCAAAGTGGACAGACTGTACCTTTTTGGAACGGTTCCCTCTCAATAATACATGGTTAAAAAATACGCAAACCTCAGGTACTATAGGATTCCCATTGATTTTCGCGGTCGCAATTTCCAATGAAGTCATCAAATTCTCCCGGGCATCTGAACGCATCGCCGAAATTGGCA
Organism: Algoriphagus halophilus; assembly: GCF_900129785.1. Lineage (NCBI taxonomy): Bacteria > Pseudomonadati > Bacteroidota > Cytophagia > Cytophagales > Cyclobacteriaceae > Algoriphagus > Algoriphagus halophilus. The sequence goes on along the minus strand of NZ_FSRC01000003.1, from coordinate 106,379 downwards.
ATTGTGCACCAGTAAAAATCACAGGTTTATTGAGCCCTTGAAGCATATAACTCATCATGGATGCAGAATAGGCCATCGTATCAGTCCCATGTAGCACGACAAACCCATCGTAACTATCATAATTCTCATAGATAATATAGGCCATATCGGTCCAATGCTTCATAGAAACATTAGAAGAGTCAATAGGCTCAGGAAATGAAATCACCGTGATCGCAATATTCATATTGGAAAGAATAGGAATCTTTTCCAGAATCTTTCCAAAGTTAAATGGCACTAAAGACCCTGAATCATCGTAAGCCATACCCAAAGTTCCACCAGTATATATAATCAACACTGATGATGTCTTACTGGTACGAAGGCCTGTATTTAGTCTTACTATTTTATAATTCATAGCTCAAACTCCCTGAATAGGTTGAATGCATTCTCTTTGGTTTTCTTAGCTACCTCTTCTTTAGAAATTGCCAAATAGTCTCCAATTTTCTCTGCTATTATAGGTAAATAAACTGGAGAATTCCTTTTACCTCGATAAGGAACTGGCGCTAGGTAAGGAGAATCAGTCTCTAAAACCAAATTCCCTAATTCTAACTGCGGAATTACTTGATCCAAACCTCCGTTTTTAAAAGTGGAAACTCCACCTATTCCCAAGAGAAATCCCAACTCAATAATTTCCTGTGCTTGTTGCAACGTACCCGTAAAACAATGGAAAACGCCAGTCAAGCTCCCATCTTGCTCTTGTCTAATGAGTTCGATTGTTTCATCCATGGATTCTCTACAATGGATCACTACAGGAAGTTTCTTTTTCTTCGCCCAATCTACCTGTATTTTCAACGCTTCTTTTTGTTGCTCGAAAAATGATTTATCCCAGTACAAGTCCAATCCTATTTCCCCTACCGCAGCAAATGGGCGCTTTTCCAACCATTCTTCCATCACATAAAGTTGTGTCTGAAAATCCTCCTTCACATCACAAGGGTGAAGCCCCATCATCGGAATACAAAGATCAGGGTATTTCTCTTCGCAGGCCAACATGGCATCAATGGTTTCAACATCAACATTGGGCATATATACACGCTCAATTCCGGCTTTACGGATTTGATCCATCACCTCGTCTCGGTCAGAATCGAATTTGGAAGAGTAAATATGTGCGTGGGTTTCAATCAGGTTCATAAGTAATTTCTAGACTTCCAAGTGATTTTGGAAGGCCAAAAATAATAAAGAATAGTAAGGGAGGAGGCAAGCAGGTAATAAAAATCATAGATTGCCAGTACAAACCAAGAAAGTTTTCTGCCCGCTTTATTAGAAACCACCATTATAAAGATGGATTGTAAAAGGATTTTCAATCCCCAAATTCCAAATCCAAAACTTACATTACTTGCTAAGATCCAAGCAATAGCTGGGAAAAAGAGCAGGTGAAAACCTAAGGACACCTTCCATTTCCATGGCAAAGAAACAACCCCTTTGAGCCATCGCTTTCGTTGTTTTAACAAATCCGACCAGCTTCTTTCCGCTTTGGTCTTTAAAAGCATACCCGGACTGACTTGTTGATGTACCTGAAAGCCCAGACGGTTTATAGATCTGGAAATCTCCAAATCTTCGGTCCAAGAAAATTTTGTGTTTTCATAACCTCCAGACTCCAAATAAGCCTTCCGTGAAATCACCATATTGTTTCCCAACCCAGTGGTATGAGCTCCCATATCCGAGACGATTTTGGTGATCCCTAAAATATTCCACCAATCTATTTTTTGAAATTCTGCGAAAAGAGTGTGAGATTCTAATTCAGTTACGCCATTCAATAGCCCTAAATCTTCCGAAAAACTGTTTACCCCTTCTTTAACCCAGTTTTTACCTACCACACAATCTGCATCCGTAAAAAATAAAAAATCTCCTTTTGCCTCTTTAGCCATAATGGCTAAGGCATTTGCCTTTCCATTGATGGGAAACTTCCCCAGTTGCTGTCCCTTAATGGAAAAAACCTTACAATTAGTGGTTCTTTCCTTCCATTCTTCCAATATCCCCAGCGTACCATCTTCACTTTGGTCGTCCGCCATTAAAAATTCAAGTTGCTCGGAAGGATAGTCCAACTCCTGTAGAGAAGCCAGTAAGTTAGGAAGGTCTTTTTCCTCATTTCTAGAAGTCACCAAAACCGATACTTTAGGAAAATAATTGTGATTCGATTTGGAAAAATCAACCCAGAAAAATAATGCCCGAAAGATGAGCACTAAGTACTGGGCAAGCAGAATGCTTACTGCAAAAAACGCCAAATAGAAAATTATAGTGTTGCCGTAGTCCAACCTTTGTCTAGAAGTTTATCTAAGTAAGTTGGTAAAATTTTGGGTAAAACTGAATTGGTCTTTTGCTGATCATGAAATAGCACGATTGATCCAGGCCCTGTATTTTCAATAGACTTTCTCAGGACCACTTTGGCATCGAGTCTTAGATCATAATCTCCACTCAACATATTCCACATCACAATGGAATGCGTTTTCGAAATTTCCTTGGCTTCCGCTGAAGTCATCAGTCCATAAGGAGGGCGAAATAATTTTGTCTGAACGCCCAGTTGATCCTCTATTATTTGATTACAAGCCAGAAAGTCTTGGACGTATTTTTCCCTTTTGGTTTTCCAGCCATTCAGATGATGAAAGGTATGGTTAGCTAATTGGTGTCCTTGAGAAAGCACTTCTTTGGCTAAGGAACTGTGCTTCCGAACATTATCACCAACCATGAAAAAAGTAGCTTTCATGGCTCGTTTAGAAAGCTCCTGAAGGACAAAGTCAGTCACTCCTGGTACAGGACCATCATCAAATGTCAAAAAGACTTGGTTTCCTTCCGAATTCTTTGACCAAATTCTTTGTGGAAATAATCGCTGAATAACCAATGGAACCGTATGAAATACCATGATTAACGGAACCTAAGACTCAATAATGTCAAATCATCTCTCAAAGGCACATCTTTTGAAAAATCATTCATTTCCTTAAAGAACTCTCTGTGAAAATCATCTGGATCTACACACAAATGCTGTAAAACAAAATCTTCCAACCTATCTTCACCATATTCCTCCCCCTCTTCATTGGTAGCTTCAGTTACTCCATCTGTATATAGGTGAATTGTAAAGTCCTTCAGATTCTCTTTTTCATCAATCTCCAAGAAAGGAAGTTCTTCAAAAGCCCCTAGTATGGTGGTTCCAGCATTTAGCAATTCGATCTTCCCTGGAATATTCCCGCATAAGAGAGGGGCATTATGCCCAGCATTTACGTACTGAAACTTATTGGTTTTGAAATTATAATACCCCAGAAAAAAAGTAATGAAGCGCTCGCCTTTTGTATTTTCAAAAAGCGTAAAATTCAACTGGTTCACGATCATTTTCAGATCTGCGTCACTCCTTAATAACGTGCGAAGGGTTGCTTGAAAATTTGACATTAGAAGAGCCGCTGCAAAGCCTTTTCCTGAAACATCCGCAATACAGAAGAATACCTCATCTTTGGATCGCTGAATCAGATCATAGTAATCTCCCCCTACCATACTATGTGGGAAATAAGTCACCTTGGCTTTCAGCTTATCTGTAACAGGTAATTCTGCAGGAAACAACATTTGCTGAACCTGACTTGCAATGGCAATTTCCCTGTTCAAAACCTCCTGTTGCAATTGTTTTCTTGCAAAACGTTTATTTTCTAGGGCTACCACCAAAATATTGGTCAAGGCTTGCGTAAAATCCAGGTCTAAATCCTGAGATAGGTCTTTCCTTTTGAGGAATAAAATCGCAAGCATTTTATCCTTGTGGTAAACCGGCAAATACGTCTCCAAATCCTGAAACGAATACCCATCGGGAAGTTCTATCCTGAGTTGATCCGAATCTTTTTCAGAGATAATATCATCTAAAGGAATTAGTTGAGGTACCTTTGATTTGACTCCATGTGCAATGATTTTTTCAAATGCTCCTTCTTTAGCCACATACAAAACCATTGCTTTAATGTTTAAATGCACCAAGCAAGTAAACTTGAAGATATTTGCTAAAACCGCCTCAGACTGATTTTCATTGATCGCCTGGGTGATTTCGAGCAATGCTTTAAGCTCTAATTCTTTACGTTGATATTTTATTGTCTCTGTAGTCAATGCTAAATCGTATTATGGGCCATGAGACCTTTTTTGGTGGCAAGGAAAAATAATTTCTCTCCTTCTTCCAAAACATTCACAGTATAAAAACACTCTTCATCGGGAGCAGTCAAACATTTGATCAAACCTTGCTTGTATAAAGAGTCCAAGGCTGTCAATATTTCTTTAGTCCCTAATTCAAGTGTCTCTTTTAAGTAATCAAATGACTGCACGAAATACAGTTCATCCATTACATCAAATTCTTCCTCACTCATAACTTATTAAATAGCTAAATTAATCAGATCTTTTGGTTACCCGACCCTTCCAAATGTATTTCCCTCGAATCACTCCCAACACAACCAAAATAACATAAAAAGGATGGATGAAGGAAGTCCCAATCAAAGCGGTTAATTTGAAAGGTTTTCCCAAACTTCTTAAAATTCTTTCAAAGGCTACGATTTCCGCTAGGATTTTGAACAGCCAAATTGAGCAAAAACCCAAAAAACTGATCTTCCCCAAAAAAAGCATCACCAGACTTGAAAGCCAAATCACTTGAAACAGGGCTGGAACAGCTGCCGCCAAGGAATGAAATAGAGAAGAGTGACTTTTCCATTTTCCTGCCCATCTAATTTTTTGATGGATCAACGCACTCCAATTGGACTCTGGGACTGTCTGAATAAGACTTTCCTCAACAGGCAGGTACTTTACTGCATTTTCCCCAAATAAACTCTTGATCTTTTTTAGCAAGAACTCATCATCTCCAGATGGATTATGCTCATTCCCCACAAAGCCTTGTACTTGATGAAAGGCTGATTTCCTAAAAGCCATATTTGCAGCACTGCATGTCAAGGCTTTTCCTATTGCAAAGCTATAATTGGTCACCAGCAAATTGCTCACCCACTCCATCAATTGAAAACCAGAAAAAAAACCTGATTGGCTCTGGGGTAAAATCGGCCCAGTTACTAATTGAATCTGTGGGTTTTCAAAGGTAGCTAAGATTACCTCAGGCCATGTTTCCTCCCATATACAATCAGCATCAGTGGTAAGGATAATCTCTCCGCTAGCTAGCGATATGGCATGATTAATTGCTGCTTTTTTACCAATTCCCGAGCTTTGGATTACCCTCACTCGCTCAGAATTCAAAAATTGCTGCTCAAGTTTCAATAATGTTCCATCCTCGCTATGATCGTCTACCAAAATCACCTCTTTTAATGAAGGTAAACTCCTGTTAATCGACGATATCAAGGAAGGTAGATTCCCTGCCTCATTCCTTAGAGCAACCACCAAAGTCGCAGGTAATAGCTGGTTAGGACATTTCACTTCACCTCTTCCCTTTGGCCAGGTCAAACTCATTCTCCAGAGCAGAAAGAGATAGAAGAGATTACAAATCAGGTAAAAACTTAGCATCTTTTGGGCTAACTTGCGAGGGTGAGTAAAGAAGTGAAAAATACGGCTAAGGAAAAAATCATTTTAGGCATAGATCCAGGGACTACGGTCATGGGTTATGGATTAATAAAAACAGAAGGCAAGAAATATGAACTGCTTCAATATGGAGTCATTCATTTGAAGAAATATGATTCTCACGAATTAAAGCTCAAGAAAATTTTTGAAAGAATCACTGGGATCATTGAAGAGTATTTACCGGATAGTGTTGCACTGGAAGCCCCATTTTATGGAGTTAATGTACAATCTATGTTGAAATTGGGCAGAGCTCAAGGAGTAGCAATGGCCGCAGCTTTGGCAAGAGAAATTCCAATCACGGAGTATTCTCCCAAAAAAGTAAAGCAATCTGTAACCGGAAATGGAAATGCCTCCAAAGAACAAGTAGCAGCCATGCTCCAGACACTTTTCAAATTAACAGAAATCCCGAAAATGCTTGATGCAACCGATGCATTGGCAGTGGCTTTATGCCATCATTTCCACGAAGGAAGAACGCAAACCAGGGGAAGAAGTCAAGGTTGGAAATCCTTTATAGAAGAAAATCCAAATCGAGTGAAAAAATAAAACCCGGCCTAAACCGGGTTTCAAAACTTATTATTAAAGGTCAATTCCTAAAGACAATTTGAGTAGTCTGTTTTTGACGTTGGTATCAAAATAATTTAAACTAGTCAATCCAAAATCATAGCTGGCCTGTACATTAAATCCTAAAGGCAGATTGACTCCTACACCTACTACGCCACCAACATCATAGCCTCTGATCACATCCGTACTTGTAGAGGTATTACCTCCTAAGGAATATTTTCGGGAAGCTAAGATAGAAGCCTGAGGCCCTGCAAACACATTGACAATTGGGAGAAAATCAAACCGTACCAAGACCGGAACATCGATGTAATTTAATTTTTCATTGATCTCATCTCCTGATGAACTTTCTACACCTTCATATCCTCTTTGAGAATATTGGATACCCGGTTCCACTGCAAATATCCCCAAGTCAAATTTATAATACCCTCCGGCATGAAAACCTAGCTTGGCATCATAGTTTGTATTTGAGAAGTTAGCGGAACTTAACCCCGCTCTTAATCCAAATTGAGCCTGTGCTGCACCAATAAACCCTAGGGTCAATATCAAAAACAAGATTTTTTTCATTTGATCAATTAAATAATGATTGGAAATTTTTCTATTTACTAAAGGTCACTTTCTACAAAAATTTGACCAAGGATGTTGAGATCAAAAATTTATAGACTTCTTACTTCAATTAATTAAAAGAAATCAAAGCCCAAAGAAAGCTTCAATCCTTTATTTCTTCTATTTGGATAATATTCTCCTAGATCATTTCTCGCAATATCAAAGCTGGCTTGAACATTCAATCCATAAGGTAAATGAATTCCTATACCGCCCACTCCACCAAACTCAGTCTTTGGGAATGCATCCATATTCGTATCCACGACTCCTTCCAGCTCATATTTTCTGGACATCAACCAAGACATTTGTGGCCCTACGAATAAATGAATATCCGGAAAAAAGTTGATCCTGATCAACAAAGGAGCATCTACATAGTTGAATCGCTCGTAGATAATTTTCCCTGTATTTCTATCATTTCCTCGAAAGCCTTTTTGGGAAAATTGAACACCGGGCTCAATTGCAAAAAAACCTAATTCAAGGCGGTAATATACCCCTCCATGTGCCCCCAACCTAGCATTGACATTTGAGTTGGTAATATTACTGGAGCTTAACCCTGCTCTAATCCCTGCTTGTCCATGTACTAAACTTATTAGACCAAAAGATAAAAGGAGTAGAAAAAGAACCCTCATAAGTCGTTGATTAACTATATTTTTGAACAAAATTTTTGATGGAGAAGAGAGTATTTTCAAATGTTTTCCAAAGAAAAATCGCTCATCTAATCTAGATTTTTTAATTTACTTCCTAAAACTAGCAGAAGCTTTTCATTATAAAATCAATCAATTAGACTTTTTCTACCGAATACATGGAAAAGATTCTTGGCATTTTTGACAAATTCCCATTTTTGAGCGACAGCGCAAAGACCGGTTTTTTGAGCAATCTCGAAGAGGTAGAGTTCAACAAGGGAGATTTGCTGGCCAAAGAAGGCGAAGTGAGCCAATATTTGTATTACTTTTCTGAAGGAGCTGCCAGAAGTTATTATAGTAGAAACAATAGAGACATTACTGTTTCTTTCACCTTGGATGGCGAATTTGTTACTGCCATGCATTCCTTTATCACCAGGAAGCCATCCTATGAAAACATCGAGACCTTAGAAAAAAGTAAGGCTTATCGAATTTCACATAATACACTTGAGAACATGTTTGTGAATTATCCTGAAACAGAGCGTGCCTATCGCTTGATTTTAGAGGAATATTACATCGTACTTGAGGAGCAACAAATATTCTCCAAATTCAAGACTGCAAGAGAGCGATATTTAGAACTCATGGAGTATAGACCCAAGGTTATTCAGAAAGCTTCTGTAGGTCATATTGCTTCCTATTTGGATATGAGCATTGAAACCTTGAGTAGAATCAGAAGTAAAATCTAATTAATTGATTTTTGTCAATAGTATTTTTTGCATAGCATGGCAATCTTTGAAGAAGTATCTTTATTTCAACCCAAATGCCATGAAACATTTTATTCAACTTCCACTTTTCGTTCTTTTTTTGATCCTGGCAGCTTGTAGTAGCCGATCTAATGAACAGACCTTTGACTCTTCCAAATTACCAAGAGCCACGGAAGCACAAGTGGAAAAATTGGTGGAAGATTTCATTATGGTAGAAGATGGAGGGACTATTACTATTGAACCTCTTTTCTACGATCTGAAAACCCAGCTGATCTTAGACAATAAAAAGAACATCAAGATCATTGGAGCAGGAATGGATCAATCCGTTCTTTCATTCAGAAATTTAAAAACCGGAGGGGAAGGAGTCAAAATTGTAGGAGAGAATATCCTGATAGAAAACTTCAGCGTCGAGGATGCTCCGGGAGACGGGATTAAATCCCAGCACACCGATGGGATTACTTTCCGGAAATTGAACGTTACTTGGACGAATGGAGATAAATCCAAAAATGGAACATATGCCATATATCCGGTACAATGTAAAAATGTGGTAATCGATGGATGCATTGCCTCTCATTCAAAAGATGCAGGTATTTATGTAGGACAATCTGAAAATATCATTGTCAAGAATTCACTTGCCTTTGGTAACGTAGCAGGTATAGAAATAGAAAATTGTGACAATGCAGAGGTATTTGACAATGTAGCCAGAGACAATGCCGGTGGCATATTGGTTTTCAATCTTCCGGGACTTCCTAAATCTGACGGAAGGGGAACCAAAATCTACAACAATGAAGTCATTGACAATAACCATGAAAACTTTGCTACTCCACTAGGAGATGGTCCGAATGGAAATACTGTTACCATGATCCCACCGGGGTCGGGTATCATCTTATTGGCAGCCAAAGAAGTAGAGATTTTCAACAATAAAATCCATAGGAATAAAACCACTGGTTTGGCTATTGCCAGCTATCAGATTACTGGTTTCCCAGCAGAAGCTCCAAATTGGTCTCCTTATTCCCATGACATTTATGTGCATGACAATAGCTATGAACGCACGCTTAAAATCCCTGATTTAACACGAGAACTAGGACAATTGATTTCGGTGTATAATGCCCATGGCAAAGCAAAGACCCAGGATATCGTTTACGATGGAATCTGGGACACAGAAATCAGCGATAAAATAGAAACCAATCCCATGCGAATTTGCCTGCAGGAAAAGGGAATGGATAAACTCCATTTTACCATGTTTTATCTGATGGATGGAGAGGACAACATCGAATCTTTCAAAGATTACAACCCATTTCAAGGATGTAATGTGAATGTATCTACTGACGTATCCAACTTGGCTTCTCTTTAATCATGCTAAAAATTACTTCAAGAATCCTCGGATTGGCAGGTATTTGCCTGTTTATCTCTTGCAAAGAGTCTACCCAAGAACCTGAACAACCTCCAAAAGAACCTCTCCAAGAAGAGCTGGCAGATGGGGAATATCCGTATCGAAGGTTATCTACCTATGGTTTTTTTGAAGGAGAAATGAAAAATCTCCAAGCATCCTCTTCTATTTTACCCTATGAACCAGCATCCTCCCTTTTCACGGATTATGCCCTTAAAAGCAGGTTTATTTCAATACCTACCTCCGAAAAAGTGAAGATTCATGAAGGGAACTTTCAGTTTCCTACCGGTACGATCCTGATCAAAAACTTTTACTACCCTGCTGATTTCAATAAGCCAGAAGAGAATTTAAAAATCATTGAAACAAGACTATTGATTCATTCAGAAAAGGGCTGGGAAGCATTTCCTTATATCTGGAATGAGGAACAGACGGATGCAGTCCTAAAAGTTGTAGGAGGAGAACTAGAGGTTAAATTCATTCAAAAGAATGGAGAAGAGCAAGTGATCAATTATTTAATTCCGAATAAAAACCAGTGCAAGACCTGTCATAATAGTTCGGAGGAATTAGCACCAATTGGCGTAAAAATCAAACACCTGAATCATGAGGTAAGTATAGGTCAAAAAATTCAAAACCAATTGACCTATTGGAAGGAGAAGGGAGTCCTTGAAGGATTTGATGGGCCTGATGAGCATCCTTCCTTGGTGAATTACGCAGATGAGACACAAGCTTTATCGGATCGAGCCATGGCCTACTTAGACATCAATTGCTCCCATTGTCATCAATCTGAAGGCCCTGCCAGCACATCTGGGCTTTTTTTACAATTTGATCAAAAAGACCCCATGAAACTTGGGGTAATGAAAACCCCGGTAGCAGCAGGAAATGGAGCAGGGGCTTTTGATTATGACATAGTCCCAGGAAAGGCTGAGGAATCAATCATTACCTACCGAATGAATTCCACGGAAGTGGGAATTGCCATGCCTGAATTGGGCAGGACTACCATCCATCAAGAAGGGGTCGCATTGATCCGGGAATGGATTAATTCTATGGACAAATAGAAAAAGAGGCCATTTCAAAGTACATCAAATGTCAAACTGAGCGGAGTCAAAATATGCTTTAATTCAAGAAATAAAGCTATCAACTCCGCTCAATGTGACAAAATTATTGATAAGACAGCCTTTAGAATGTATACCCTAGAGAAATCTTAAACCCACGATTAAACACATCCGCATCACTGTTTTTAAAGATCGGAGTCATTCCATAATCATAGGATCCCTGCACATTAAAGCCTTTAGGAAGATTATAACCTACACCAAAGACCAGTCCCAAATCAGTTTCTTTGGCGTTATCCCCTTCAAAGGAAATAGTAGAGCCAAAGAAGTCACCTTCATATTTTGAGCTGGCAAGAAATGAAATCTGTGGACCGGCAAAAATATTGAATCCTTCAGATGGATAAAGTCTGAACAATACTGGCACATCCACATAATTAAAGATGGCACGGCTATCTACTGCATCATTATTTTGAGTTCCTTTTACGGAATAATAGATTCCTGGCTCAATAGCAAAACGATCGGTGGCAAACATCATGGTATAAATACCAGCATGAAATCCTACTCGGTTGGTATAGTCATTTTCTTCTACATCAGAACCTCCAAAATTGAATAAATTGGCACCTCCTCTTATACCAAAACCACCTAAATATTTTGTTTGGGCTTGTGTGGCTGAAATCCCAATAAATCCAAGGGCGATTACTAACAATAACTTTTTCATGTGTTTTAATAGTTGGTCTCCCATCTATTATCCCATTGTTATGCCAAAGTAGAAGATCAGAAAAAATGCTACTAGCTGATGACTTTTTTATCTACATAATCGGAGTTCAACAAACCTAGCGCCCCCATGTACTTCAATTCAAAATTCAAGGTGTCTCCTACTTTATATTCTGCAGGGTTTTCTCCCAAATTGATAATGATCATATCCGAACTTGCTCCCAATATTTCAAAGCTCTGATCTTTCGGGATCAGGTATTTTGGATCTACATCCAATAGTCCGATATCCAAAATAGCTCGGAATGAGCTTTTCCCATAGAGTTCAGTATCGATCTCCGCCACCTCTCCTTGAGGGTTAGCTGCCAGATTCCCAACTGGTAACATGGGTTTTTCCTGCATTTCAATAATTTCTGCATGCAGTTCAAACACATCTGCTTTCATCCCCTCAATCAGCTTTTCTTCAAATAGGTCCAGACCAAAATAAAGGGTTTCACCCACTCTAAAATGATTAATTCCCAAAGGCAATTGATGGTTTAAAATCAAGGGAATAGTCACGGAAGTTCCTGCCGAAACCCAAGGTATTTTTTTGTTGAATTTTAATTCGATGATTTGCTTGTAAAGCGAAAGCTGAATCAATTTATCGGTAGAAGGCATGACCCCGTTTAGGCAATTTAAATTGGTGCCTAATCCGATTACTTCAATATTGGGCAATTGAAAAATCTGGGAATAAAATTCCACTAATTGTTCCCCCATTACTCCTTCACGAAGATCTCCGGTCTCAACCATGATGATAATTTTATGCTTCTTTTTTTGAAGCACTGCCTCCTCGCTGATCCAGTGAATTGTATCTAACTCACTGTTCAGACTCACATCGGCAAATTCCACCATTTTTCCCACATTTCGCTTAGAAACAGGTTTGATGTATACGGTTTGAACATCAGGATTAATAGTTTTAACCATGGCTAAATTACTAATCCTACTATCGTGAATTTCACGTACACCCAGATTGATTAACTCCTCAAGAAAAGTTCTGTTTCCACAAAGAAGCTTGGAAACCACTCCCCAGGAAATAGATTTCTCGTCAAAAAGTTTTTTGAGAAACTCAAAATTTGTTTTGAGTTTGGTCTTATTTAAAGTCAGATAAGCCATTTATTTTGTTAATCTCATCTCGAGATATTTGTTGGTAAAGCCAAGTCTTTCATACAGCTTTTTAGCTGGATTATCAGGTTCTACGTGGAGAGCAATAGCTCCATTGGCCATTTTAATAGCCATTTCCATCAACTTTCCTCCGATGCCTTTCCCTCTTTGGGACTCATCTACGGCTATATAAACTAATATATTCTCAGGAATATATCCAGACATTCCGGTTTTGTTCATTACCAGAGCCCCTACAATTTTCCCTTTTTCTCTAGCCATCACAACAAATCCCCCTGCATGGAGCCCTTGGTCCAAAGCATAGTCAAGACATTTCATGATGTCATCTTTAGGATCTCCGTATTTGCCAAGGTGATGGAAAAGGAAATCTGCAATTTCATTTTTTTGCAGGAAAGTAGCGGAATCAATCGCTGAAAGTGTTTCTAGCTTGATCATATAGATTTTAACTTTGAACTATTTAATTTTTGAAAATAAGTTACTGACAAAAATGCCAGTAAAGAGATTAGGAGCCCAAATAAATTGGCATCCAAATCGAAAGGTAGAGCTACTTCTGCAATCGTCAGGCCAGCCGTGACCGCCCCCCCGGCAATCATAGAAACTACTGCAGCAGTCCCATTGTTTTGATTAAAAAACAATCCTCCAATGACCGGGATTAATAGTCCCGATACCATAAATGCATAACTATATAACATCAGGCTAAGCACTTCTGTCATTTGCCATGCAATTAGAATAGCTACTCCACCAATGATTAGCGTAAGGATTTGACTTAAGCGAATTTCTTGCTTGTGTGTCTTTCCTTTCATAAATCTACCCAATAAATCTGTGGTAAGATTACCCGATGCGGCCATCAAACAGGAATCCGCAGTAGAAAGCACCGCTGAGAAATAAGCGGACATCATCAGTCCCAATATCCCTGCCGGCAAGATCTGGCTTAGTAAGACTGGTAATCCCATTTCAGGGTCCATCCCCAGACCAAAGCCTTCCAATACTCCCTGCTCTACCGCCACTCTGGAAAGTAGACCTAATGAAACTCCAAGGAAAGCCATGATCGGCCATTCAAATAGACCTGCAATAAACCAGGCCTTTTTTGCTGATTGAACGTCCCTCGCTGCAAAGATCCGTTGATAGAGCGTCATACCTACAAACCAAATTGGGACAATAGTAATTCCCCAATTGGCTAAATCTTGCCAACTTAGGTTTGAAAAGGAAAAGAAAGATGCTGGAAGTGTGCTTGAAATTCCTTCCCAACCACCGACAAAATGGTAAGCCATGGGTACGCCGATAAACATCAACCCTAGCATCAAGATGATCCATTGAATGGTGTCTGTGTAGATCACCGCTTTCAATCCACCCATCACGGTATAGATCACCGCAATACCACCCATAATAAGTAAGGCATAATGCAAGTCTAATGCTTCAAATGTCCCTGAAGCCAATTTCGCTCCTGCCAACAACTGTGAAGAAGTAAATCCCAGGTAGCCCAAAAAACAAATGACTGCTGCGACTCTTGCTGCATTGGAATTATAGAGATGCCCAATAATTTGTGGGAAAGTGAAAAAATTTGAAAATGCAGGATCAGACTTGACTCTTGGTATCAATAAAACGGCTGCTAACCAAGCTCCCAATAATCCGGTAAAAAGCATCCAGGATCCTGAAATCCCCATGGCAAAACCCAATCCGCCCAAACCTATTGAAAATCCTCCTCCTACATCAGTAGCTACGACGGAAAGTCCAATATGCCAACTACCTATATTCCTCCCTCCTACGTAATAATCCTCCTGATCTGTGTTTTTCTTCATGTAAAAAAATCCCACACCTAGCATTGCCAGCATGTAGGCCAAAAAGATCCCCAGATCTATCCAACTCATACCCTATTTTGATTTGTAATAAATTCATTCTAAATTATAACTTTTCAAAGTTAGGCTTTTATGCTCAATTAATCGAATTTTAAGCTTTTTAATATCGATTTTTTATTATTAGTATAATAATTTCTTGAAATAGTTAAATTTTTTATGATTTTAAGAAATCAGGCTTTTCAATCCAAAAAAACTGCTTGAAGCCATTAACTTTACATTGTTCAGCTAACTTATTAAGGTCAATAAGCACATGAAATTCGATTCAGGTTTTATTACATTTTACCCTATTTATAAAATAAAAAAATGTAATCTTTTGAATCAGCACTATTCTATTTTGTTGAGAGAATAAAGTCCTTGGTTTTTGTAAAATTGGGAGTGGCTATTAATTAGGAAGTTTTGCTATAAATCACCGGCATTTGTCCTTTCCATTTATTCCAAAGTTCCTGATCCTCCATCAATTTTGCCATGAAATGCCCTACGTTAATTCGACTTACAGTTCCAGCGTCAAAAATCGCACTTCGTATAGGTGAAGGGTAAACTTCATACTCGGTGACATGCTCTTCATTTACTAAACCATCTGGACGAACAGCTACCCACTCCATGAAATTAGAGTTTTGACCAACCTGGGTCCGTAAATAATCTGCAGCTTTTTCATTGTCTACATGAGGAGGCAATACTAATCGAAGAAGTGCAATGGCTAATCTTTCACGTTTGGATATGGGCTCGTCTAAATCTCTGTCACGGTTTCCAGAAGTATTCATCAAAACAAATTTCACTGGCTTACCAGCATCATTCTTTTTTATAGCATGACTGAGGAGCTCGACTGTATCCGTAACTAGTCTTCGTGGTTTCCCATAAAGTCCTTTCAAATTCACAGAATGGCCTAAACAAGAAGCGACCGCCTGGCAACCCTGAATGTATTCCGCCATTTCATTAACGGTAAAATCTGATACACTCCCTTGGATGATCGATAGCTGTTCATTCTTTTTCCAATGTTCAGGTAATTTATCAGGGGAACGGACAATCACCCTAACTTTTTGTTGATCCTTTAACAACTGCTCCACTACATGTTTACCGGTGGCTCCACTTGCACCAACTACCAATATTGTCATGCTCTTTAAATCTTAAAAAAATCCCAAAAAATGAATGTTTAATTTTTCATAGAATACTTTAATATCACATTTTTTTGCTTAAGTCATTCCCTTTTTTCTTTCTATAAAGAATAAGGTCAAGATTGCTAGAATAAAAATTAGGGTGCCAAAAAAAGCAATATATTCATTTATAGAGCCAATAAACGCAGTCAAGGTTATCATTTGATTGGTCTCATCAATTAATTGACTTAGGTAGCCATTTAAAAAGAAAAGCCCGCAAACCAAAAGCCATGGCCATCCTGATTTCCATTGAATAAAGAATAAAATCAAGCCGAAAACTACGCTAATATAAGTTGCGATAATTCCTGAAGTTTCAAATCGGTAGAATGTTTCCGGACCTTCAATTTTATACCCCGGAATAAAGCTTATTAATGTAAAAAAAAGAGCTATCCCAAAGAATAAGAGAGATGTACTCATTAAAAAGTGCCCGTGCAACAATCGTTTCTTTCGGAAAAGTAACCCTAACAAAATAAGTATGGCCACCTCGAAAGCTGGAAAGATATTTTGAATGACAAGCATATCAGCTTCACCCCGGGCAGCAGATTTTGAGGCAGAGTGAACAGATAATAACATTAAAGTTGCAATTAGAATGGGTCCTATTACAAAAATTGATTTACCTAATCTTCTATGTAAAGAATTATTTTGGGACGTAATAAAAATCAACTGTACCAAAAGTAATCCTAGCCAACAAAAAGTAGTCAAAACGTGTAAGTTTTGATAAAAAGTCGGGCTTGATTCAGGTCCGAAATAAATATTCCAAAATCCTGCAATACTTACCAAAATAGTGATGAACAAAAAGGCCTTATTGATTTTATTTTTTAAAGAGACCTTCATTTTACTTTAAGGAATTTCATTTATTGGATAATAAGGGTTTTAGTCTAAAATCAGTAGCAGAATTTACGTGCCGATTTTCATTGAGAAGATACTTAAATTAAATGAAAAGAGGGTTACGGATACCCGTAAACCGCCATATAACCAAAAAAAGGCTATCGAGTATGTTAAAGCTCCTTCCATTTGGACAAGGAGTCCATGCAGGGGAAAATCATGTTAACACTGATTATTACGATTACCTGATTTTAGTAAGAAACAGTGAAGGGCTAAGGTTTTAGCTTTAAAAAGATTGAGTACAACAGCTTGGGTAAACTGTGTTGGAATATAGCTCATACATTTTAAACTTTTATTTTATTGACTTCCATATATCAACTCAGTAATATTTCTCATCCAGGGAGAAAAAACGATGCTTACCATTATTGCAAATGACAACAAGGTGAAACCAATGCCAATGATCGTTGCTTTATGAATCTTTCGAATGCTTACTAGGTCATAGGAGATTGGCACAATAATCCATGTCAAAAATACAGCAAATACACCTATTTCTTGAGGCCACTCAAAAATGGAGGTAACTCGGGAAAATGCAGGACCGATTAGATTCATCAATGCAATTAAAAGGAGTCTTTTGTGAGTTTCAGGTTTATTTCTTTTTATAGCCCAAATACTGGCAAAAAACAAAATGGCAAAAGCCAATACGTCCCTTGATTCTCCAATTAATCTTTGGGCATCTCCCCATGCGTAGGTTATATACACAGCAATCAAGGTATTAAAGATCACAAGTATGGTAGCGAGATTTAGGTTTTTTCGATGCTTTTCTATTTTACCTTGTAGCGCAAGTCTGGATTGATGTACAAATAATATTAACCAAGCCATTGAGCCCATGATATGCATTACCACAAAAGGTTTGAAATACCGCTCAATGCGATGTGGCTCTACCATAGCTGCAACTCCAAAAGCCAGAACGACAAAAACTATTTCACTAATTCCTGTATAGTATATGAACTTAGATTTCTGACTCATTTCATAAATATGTTCAGTTCTTAATTGTTCTGGTAAAAGCTACTCTCTAGGTAGTGTGCGTATGCCCACATGTTGCAATTAGTACTAAACTAGCTGATTTAAACCTTAGGTACAACTTTCTCAATCCCCCCATTGTTCTGATGACAAAGGCAGACACTACGGAAATTTCAGAAGGAAACGGCCATCTTCAGTTGGGGCAAAGGAACGGAAGATTGCACTTGAGATGACTAGAAGTAAGTTGGCATATATCACGTTGATACACTTAATATTGAAGTGTTAATGATAAGTTCTCGAACCTAATTTCCTGGTTGGACTTTGCATCATCAAATTCAAGAATTAGATCGACCTCATTAGATTTCAAGAAATTAATAGTTCCCCCAGAAAGCTTTTGAATCGATTCAGTTAACTCGTTGACTATGGGAGTTCGAAAAGTAGTCTTTGTAAGTTTCTTTAGCTTTTTTGGATGGACCAATGGTTCATTAATTTCTATTTTATATCCTTTGTAAGGTAGTCTGAAAATCCAAGGTAATTGAGGTTCTGTGATGTAGTCAATTGCCTTACCATCCAGAAAATATACTGGTTGATAGGTCGATGAGTTGGTGAAAATTAATTCGGAATCCTCATCATTAATCAAGCAAAGTCCAAAAGGAAGGTACTCGTTATTCTTAAAATTTGATCGTTCCCAAAGCTTGGTTGGTTTAGTTCGCTCTTTCTGAATTTCGACTTGATTTTGGACCCAAAGAATCTCTAAAAAGAAATTCTCAAAATAGAATTTTCTATTTGTCGTTCCCTGACCTGGATGAATTCTACTACTTCCTTCAGATAGTCCAAACTTGACCAGTTCATCTGCCTCAACACCTGAGTTGCTCGAAAAGATAAAAATGTGATCGATTTTCACCTACTTGGATTTTTTGTAATTGAGCATAACGTAGAGTATATGCGGATTACGACCGCATAGGGAGCATTACCGCTTATAAATTGTTGTGCTTTCGTTAATTTTGGATATTATTTTTTCTTAATTCCTGTTCTATTTCAGCTACCATTTTTTTGCTATTTGCAATTATTTCTGTGATGTAATTTCGCTGTACTCCATTAACAGCGTCTATTACATGACTATAGAATCTAGCCAAGGATAAATAAGAAGGTGAATTATGATTGCTGATCCAGGCAGTATCAATCCTTGTAATATCGGATGATGGATCTCTATAGTGCCTCTTTAGAAAATCAAAAGAGTCTAAATTGGAGGCTTTATAATAATGCCGTGAATCCTCATTAATCTCTCTAAAATTTTGTTGATACACCTCTATTAAATCATAATGATCACTCAACTCATTTAGCAAATTCTTATTCGTAATAATGTAAATACCACTGGTATTAATCATTTCATCATAGGTCTTTCTACTTACTGTAAAACTTCGCCAACGGAATTGAATAAGAGAATCTACGGTTAAAATGTCATTTACTGATTTTGCTTCAAGAAATAATTTCCACCCTTTTTCTTGATTGGATTGATAAACAGCTAAAATGGAATCTCTCAATATTAAATTCTGAATATCCAAATTGATATCATCTTTCAACTTTTGAAGAAAGGACAATTCCTTTTCACGTTCTTTTCTATCTCCGTTAAAATCATTTAGCTGAATGGCAATTAGAATACCGATTACGACAAGTATGATCTCACCGATAGCATAAATCAGATACTTGCTGAATTTATTTTCAGTAAGTAATTTTTGCCTAATTCTTCTAAAGAATTTTATCATTGATTAGCGCTTGATTCTAATGATTTGCAACGTTTTGGCTATGATTTTGGCGTGGAATCGTTCACAGAATTATTTCTCTGAGAACTCAGTTTAGGTTTATGGCTTAGGTTTCTTTTTAGCACTAGCCTCATACTGAAATGTAGCTGTTTTTGACAGCTATTTTTAAAATTACCAACATCTCTTAGTCAAGAAGTAATAATCTCAGCAAAACTTCAATATAATCTTGATAAATTAAATGACCACCGTTACTTGCTATTACTAAAGCACCATGCGATTGCAAAAAATGAATTTCATGGTCCGATAGTGCTCCAACCCTATTATCTGTTTTCCCATATAAGAATATAACGTTAGATAAATCGGTTTGTCCCAGTTCTTTGGTCAGTTTTCTATCTACGCCTGCTGCTTGAAATAAATTGATGTTTTTGTCTAATACTGTTGTTGGTGGATTTCCTAGATAAATAGTTTTACCGTCACTCTTGAAAAGCGTACGCTCTCCTTTTAATCGTGGTTTCCACATCTCGTCATTCATGTCTAAACGTGATGTGGTGATGACATATCCATCAGCGATGTTACCGTAAGTAGCAATCAGCCTAGATATTAGGAAACCACCTCCAGAACCGCCTATTAAAAATACTTTCTTGTTTTGGGATTTAAAAAATTGAACAACTTCATATAGATTTTTTTGGGATTGCCTTTCAAAGTTCTTAAGATCTTCAAAAGTAAGCTCTTTGTTTTCGAAAGGATTAGGGTTAAGCATCTGACCTTGTTTGACATTCACCCATAAATAGTTGCCAACTATATCCTTTAACTTGGCAAACCTCCAAGTATCTAGAGTAAAACTTGGCCCTCCTTGAGAGAAAATGATAACGGTATCACTTTGAATATTACCAACCGAATATCCAAGATTTTTGATGCTATCTGGTATTTTAGGATAGTTTATTTTACTATCAACCTTATTAACCACAAGTGCTTTGTAATCTCCATTCTCGTCAACAAATGCTTCAGGGACAAGCTCTCCAGATTTTACTTGATTAATAACGGCATCAAAAGTGGTAGGTGTGCCATCAGCATAAAAAACCAAGTCTATTTTTTTTGAGGGAGGATTTTTTAAAAGCTCTGCATGAGTAATGGGTTTTAATTGTTCAGGGATGAAGTCGAAATTCTGTCCATGTAAAACATTAAAAAAAATAAAATTTAGGGTTAGAAATAAGAAAAAGCACTTCATGATATCTGAGGTTAATTTTTGCCAAAACCTAACTATCGTTTTGTGCGCCCATAGCTGACAGAAAGCACTAATCTAGCGTAATTGCACCAGAAGCACAACGGTATCTACAAGGCATTACATTCTACCAGTAAAAATCCAGAACCACAATATTATCCAAAAGCGACAATGTTAGAAGGTGCAAAGTAGCAATCAAGACCCAATAAAGCTTGCAAAAGGCAATTTAGCACATAACTGATAGGGATTGTTCTATGGCGTTTAGTTGGCTAATGCTTCAACTAGTGTTTGCCACCAGTGAGTGTATGGAATAAACAGCAAAAGCAGGTTAGGAATTGAAAAAATAACTAAAGCTGTCAAAAATGAGCGATTGTCTGAAAATTTCTTAATACTGATGTCATATACAATCAGGCCTACAAAAACTATTGCCATGACGGCAACACTTGCAAAAACTGAGTTGATGAAATCAAAGCTCAGCCAAATTGCAAAGATTCGTCCTAAACCAGCTCCAACAAGGACAACAGCAGTTGAAATCATGAATCTCATATGAATGGGAACTTTTCTCTTATTGATGATAGCCAAGATGTAAAAAATGGCAAATGGTAGAACGTCAGTCAAAGGAAGAAATAACATACTGAGGCTTTGACTATGAACTGGTCCATATTCTGAAACTGAGTTTACAAATGATCGCTGGTATGCAAGCATCATCGAGATCACA
Organism: Algoriphagus halophilus; assembly: GCF_900129785.1. Lineage (NCBI taxonomy): Bacteria > Pseudomonadati > Bacteroidota > Cytophagia > Cytophagales > Cyclobacteriaceae > Algoriphagus > Algoriphagus halophilus. Next base: position 85,424 of record NZ_FSRC01000003.1, on the reverse strand, counting down.
ATTATTGGCATCAGAAAGTATGAAAGCTTACCAACTAGACTGTGCCATTTACATTTTCTGTTATTGATAAGAATTGGCTGAATAATAAGTATGATTATCCATAGGATCATTACCAATCCATGTACATGATGTAGAATCACGAACCCTTCGAAATGCGGAAAGAAAACAAAATAGGTATTATAGAAGCCTACAAAGACTATGATGGTGACTGCCAGAAAAAAAAAGGCGATATTTTTATAAGCTTTTTCCATGTTCACAAAGTTATTTTGCCTTGATGGCTTGCATTATATCAAACAAGTGTCTTGGCTAAAAGTAGTTGCGCGGCTTAGTACGTAATTTTACAAGTTCACATCAAGTTGGGAATTCCGAAGGAATATCCAAAATAGGCCAGAGCAAGCAATTACTTAAAGGCCTTGTTGGCTGTAGTTATTTGACTGTTTTAAAAATTCTTCTATTCGTATTTTTTGTTTCAAATGGTGTCTCATGTGCATTTCAGAGTATTGAATCCACTCATAACAGTTCAAAAACCCGAGCCCAGGATGCTCTGATTTCCCCAACTTAGAGGTATTCATAATTATTATCCAGATATCGTTCGTTTTCTTTTTCAATTGTTCCAATTCAGATTTTAGTTTTGAAACTGTGATAGGTTGTTTTACATTTTCCGAAATAAACGGATCACCTTGGAATCGTTTGTTCTCAAAGGAGCCCCTCTTAAACAGGATTTTGGCAGCATTCGAGGTCGTTTTACAAATATTTTCTTCGTTCCCAAGAGTCACTTCAATTTGATCATTGTACCAATTTGTTTCTTCAATCAGATGATTGTAGAGCTGTCCAAGTGACCAACTTCTCTCATCAGGTTTAATTTTAAGTTGCCAAATATTAAATCTAGATAGTTCGTCTATCCAAATATCAATTGTCTCATTGAATTTTGTTATTTCCATAATCCTATGGGTAAATTACCGCCAACGATTGTGTATACGAAACTCGTTTGGCAACTATTTCATTTAGCTGAACGGGCTTTGAGCTCTGTTTTTTTCAAACCAACATCCATTCAATCTTTCAAAATAGAAAATAATCAACGCTAAAAAGACCCCTATCCCTGCTTTCAATCGAATTCCAGTAAAAAAATTTTCGAAAAAATCTGTAAAGACTAGCCCAACCTCACCAAAAAAAACAAGACTTGGGCACATCTCTTAAAAATGGAAGACATGCGCAACTTCTACATCTTCTAGTACAAACTCCCTCAAACCAAAAAAGCCGACTTGCGCCGGCTTTTCTCAATAGATAAATTTTTAATTAAACATTATCACTGCTGATGACTGCAGAGAAATACTCTCTGTTCATTCTCGCAATGTTTGTCAAACTGATTTCTTTTGGACATTCTGCTGCACAAGCACCTGTGTTGGTACATGCTCCAAAACCTTCCGCATCCATTTGAGCGATCATTTTTTCTGCTCTAGACTTTTTCTCTACTTGACCCTGTGGCAACAAAGCCAATTGAGAAATTTTGGCAGAAGTAAATAGCATCGCGGAAGCATTCTTACAAGCTGCTACACAAGCGCCACATCCAATACAAGTCGCTGCGTCAAATGCTTCATCTGCAATAACCTTTGGAATAGGAATCTCATTCGCGTCAGGAACACCACCTGTATTGACGGATACGTATCCTCCAGCTTGGATAATTCTATCAAATGCTGATCTGTCTACTACCAAATCCTTTACCACAGGAAATGCTTTCGCTCTCCATGGTTCAATGGTAATGGTATCTCCATCCGAGAAAGATCTCATATGCAGCTGACAAGTAGTAGTCTGCTGAGGTCCATGAGGCTTTCCATTGATGTACAAGGAACACATCCCGCAAATACCTTCACGGCAATCGTGGTCAAAGTGTACCGGGTCTTCTCCTTTTTCGGAAAGTTCCTCATTCAGTACATCCAACATTTCTAAAAAGGACATATCCTTGGAAATTCCATCCAATGGATAATTGACAAAACTTCCTTGATCAGAAGCGTTCTTTTGTCTCCATACTTTCAATGTCAATTTCATATAGCTATGAATTTTAGTCTAGCGATTATTTGTAAGATCTCTGGGTCAACTTCACGTTCTCAAATTCAAGAGGCTCTTTGTTAAGCTCCTCTTCTTCCTCGTCTCCCATGTATTTCCAAGCGGCTACGTACGCAAAGTTTTCATCGTCACGCAAAGCCTCTCCTTCCGGAGTTTGGTATTCTTCTCTGAAGTGTCCTCCACAAGATTCATTTCTATTCAATGCATCATCCACCATCAATTCTCCTAATTCCAAGAAGTCAGCTACTCGATGCGCTTTTTCTAAAGACTGGTTCAATTCTTCATTGGCTCCCAATACTTTCACGTCCTTCCAGAATTCAGCTCTCAATTGCTTGATTTCAGCTTTTGCTTTGGTCAATCCTTCAGCAGTTCTGGCCATTCCACATTCGTTCCACATGATTTTTCCCAGCTTCTTATGGAAATAATCTACGGTCTTACTTCCATTAATGGAAAGTAATTTCTGGATTTTGGCTTTCACCTCTGCCTCCGCTTTGGCAAACTCAGGATGGCTGGTATCTACTTTCTTAGCTAAATTTTGTGCTAGATAGTCTCCTAATGTATATGGGATCACAAAATAACCATCTGCCAATCCTTGCATCAAGGCGGAAGCTCCTAGTCTGTTAGCTCCGTGATCCGAGAAGTTTGCTTCTCCTAAAGCATATAACCCTGGCACAGTAGTCATCAAATTATAATCTACCCAAAGTCCACCCATGGTATAGTGAACAGCAGGATAAATCATCATCGGAGTTTGATAAGGGTTTTCACCAGTGATCTGCTGATACATGTCAAACAAGTTGCCGTATCTAGCTCGGATGGCATCTTCTCCATCTCTAATAATGGCATCTCTGAAGTCCAAGAATACCGCTTCACCGGTTTCATTGACACCTCTTCCTTCATCACACACATATTTCGCATTTCTGGAAGCCACGTCACGAGGAACGAGGTTACCGAAACTCGGGTATTTTCTTTCTAAGTAATAATCTCTGTCCTCATCTTTGATTTCAGATGGTTTGATCTGGCCTTTTCTCAATTTTTCAGCCATTTCTACCGTTTTTGGTACCCAAACTCTTCCGTCATTTCTTAGTGACTCAGACATCAAAGTCAATTTAGATTGATGATCTCCAGAAACAGGAATGCAAGTTGGGTGAATCTGAGTATAGCAAGGGTTCGCAAAATACGCTCCTTTCTTATGTGCTCTCCAAGCGGCAGTCACATTGGACCCCATGGCATTGGTAGAAAGGAAAAATACGTTACCATATCCACCAGTACAAAGCAATACAGCATGGGCAGCATGTGTTTCGATCGCTCCAGTGATTAAGTTTCTGGTCACAATTCCTCTAGCTTCCCCATCAATGGTCACCAAATCCATCATTTCTGTTCTTGGATACAGTTTTACTTTACCATTGGCTACCTGACGGCTCAAGGCTGAATAGGCACCCAACAACAACTGCTGTCCAGTTTGGCCACGAGCATAGAAGGTTCTAGAAACCTGTGCACCACCAAAAGATCGGTTGGCAAGCAATCCACCGTATTCACGTGCAAAAGGAACTCCTTGAGCCACGCATTGGTCAATAATATTGACAGAAACTTCAGCTAGTCTATATACATTGGACTCTCTTGCTCTATAGTCACCACCTTTGATGGTGTCATAAAACAATCTAAAAACTGAGTCACCATCATTCTGGTAATTCTTTGCAGCGTTGATCCCTCCTTGCGCAGCAATGGAGTGAGCTCTTCTAGGACTATCTTGAAAACAAAAAGCCTTCACATTGTATCCAAGTTCCGCCAAAGAGGCGGCTGCGGATGCACCAGCTAATCCGGTACCAACTACAATTACTTCGTATTTTCTTTTGTTTGCAGGGTTTACCAGTTTACTGGTAAATTTATGTTTGGTCCACTTTTCAGCTAAAGGGCCTGCAGGTGATTTTGAATCTAGTATCATACGGGTCTTTGGATTAGCTCTGTGTAAAATAGATGTACAGCGGCATACTTGCGAATAGCGCAGGTACCACAATGCAATAAAGTTTGCCTAAACCTTCGATGGCCGGCGTGTATTTTTTATGGTTCAAGCCCAATGTTTGGAAAGCACTGGCGAATCCATGGGAAAGGTGAACACCCAAAAAGATCATTGCGATTACATAAAGCGCAACCATCCATTCAATCTGGAATGCAGCCTTCACAATGGTATATAAATCCTTGTATTCTTCCCCACCATAGGTGACAGTTGGGATTGAACCCCAATGCATCTGAGCCCAAAAGCTCTGCATATGCACCACGATAAATAAAAGGATGATAGTTCCTAATACTCCCATGTTTCTGGAAGCAGCGCTTGAATTGGTAGACGCCTTAGAAACAGCATAACCTACAGGTCTTGCCGCCTTATTCTTGCTAGAAAGCATAATTGAATAAATGACATGCCCTATGATAGAGATGTAAGTCAGATAAGACAACAACTTTACCGCAGGATTGGTAGTCATAAACTTGGCGTAAATATTAAATGCTTCGCCTCCGTCACCTTTGAATAAAAGTAAGTTTCCGGAAACGTGTCCTGTCAAAAACAGGATGAGGAAAAGTCCGGTCAATGCCATGATCAATTTCCTGCCTAGTGTGCTACTTAAGGTTTTGGTAACCCAGCTCATACAGTTAGTGCGATTAGATTAGAACGAATTCTTATAATTATTGGAGCCAAATTTACATTTGGATGACTTAGTAAACAATCCAAGTAAATAAGGATTGCTTATTTTAATCGTTTCTAAATAACTAAATTCATTTATACTATTTTAGTGTTTCGTTTGGTAGTGCAACACTTTGTTAAATTTTATTGTTTGATTTTAACTGAATTTTCTACTTTCTTCCGTTTATTTCGTATAGGTAGAAAATTATAGTTTTGAATTACCAACAAACCGCGTTTACAAGAAAAACGTATCTCAAATTGACCCGATCAAATTGACCAACATGAAACTGAAACTTTCCTTAGGATTTTTTTTACTATTCTTTCTATTCGGTCTGTCCAATGCTTGGGCAACGCACATCAGAGCAGGTGAAATCATCGCTGAAAGAATTTCCGTCCAAACTCTTACCTACAGGATTATTGTTGTAGGGTATACAGATACCCGTTCCAGTGTCGTTTTTGGTCCTGGAAATATCAATTTTGGAGATGGGCGTGACGAACAACTCAATACCGAAAGTGATTTTTCTTTGGTAGAAAGTCTAGGAGATCAAATTGAAAAAAACACGTTCGTAATCACTCATACCTACCAAGGTCCTGGTGTCTATAATATCCGTTTTCAGGAATTTAATAGAAATGACCGTACCCTGAATATGGATAATTCCGTGGACACTCCTTTTTATGTAGAAACTCAAATTACAATTGACCCATTTATCGGAGTCAATAATTCACCGGTTTTGACCATACCTCCTGTAGATAATGGAGCCATCAATTCCAGATACATCCATAATCCTGGTGCGTATGATCCAGATGGAGACAGTTTGGCCTATGAAATGGATATTCCAAAGCAGGCATTTCAACGCCCTGTAAATAACTATAGAAGTCCTGCATCTTCAGAATTTAGCTTTAATCAGCAGGACGGAAGCACTCCCGCTTTCTTAACATTAGATCCGATTTTTGGAGATCTAATTTGGGATGCCCCTGGTACAGCAGGGCAGTTTAATGTGGCTTTTAAAATCAAGGAATTTCGGAAACTGGATGGAGAATGGGTGCAGATTGGCTATGTGATCCGCGATATGCAGATCATTATCGAGAATTCGGATAACCGAAGACCTGAATTAATATTACCTCCAGATATCTGTGTGGAAGCAGGAACTTTGATTGAAGAGATTATTCAAGGTTCCGATCCGGATGGGGACCCAATCAGAATTGATGTTTATGGAGAACCTATAGAAATTACAACCTCACCGGCTACCTACTCTCCAGATGATGGCGATTACCAGCCTAGCCCAGGAATCGTAAATTTCAATTGGCAGACAGTCTGCAACCATGTTAGAGCAAGGGAATATGATGTACGTGTCCGTATTTCTGATCAGCCAGCTTCAGGCCCTAGCTTGGTAGACATTCAGACTTGGAGAATTAAAGTGATTGGTCCACCGCCGGTTTTTGACGACATCGAACAACAGGCAGGCAGGACTGCTGAACTTACTTGGGACCCTTATACTTGCTCGAATTCAGCCAGTGAAATGCAGGTTTGGAGAAGAATTAACTCTGACCCATACGAGCCAGACAGCTGTGAAACAGGCATCCGTCCAGGTTATGAATTGGTAGGAATTACTGATATGTCTACCTTCAGCTTCACGGATCTTAATGGTTCTGAAGGCTTAGATCCGGGCAATACCTATTGTTATAGATTGGTAGCAGCATTCCCATCACCTAGATCTGGAGAAAGTGTAGTTTCTGAAGAAATCTGTATTACGGTGGATGTGGATGTACCGATCATCACCAATGTCAGTGTAGAAAACACCGATCCTTCTGATGGAGAAATCTTTGTAAAATGGACACCGCCATATGACATAGACCGAACTATCTATCCAGGACCATTTACCTATGAATTGCTCCGAAATACTGGATTTGACGGCGACCAAGATCAAATTTCTCTTGGAATCACTTCGGACACCTTGTTTACAGATACAGGGTTGAATACCGAAAATTTGGTCTATAACTACGAGGTGATCCTGTTGGACCGTGATACCAAAATTGACACCTCTTCTAAAGCATCTTCTGTTTGGTTGCAACCGACCATTATTAATGAAGCGATTGAACTGAATTGGGAATTCCAAGTTCCGTGGAATAATTCAGTGCAACAATTTACCCATGAAGTGTATAGGAATAGAACAGACGCTGCTTCTGAAGACGTGGACACCTTTGTGAAAATAGCAGAAGTGGATGTCACTCAGGATGGCTTTACCTACTTAGACGATGGAAGCTTTAATGGTGTTCCATTGGAAAGAGAGATTGAGTATTGCTATTATGTCATTACCAAAGGCTCTTACAATGTAGATGGTTTGGTTTACCCATTAGAAAACAAGTCACAAATCGTTTGTGCCAAACCTGATGACAACAGATTGCCATGTCCTCCAGTATTGACTTTTGAGGGACCTCTCTGTGAGGAGTACTTGGCAGAGCAACCATGTAACACGTCCACTTTCTACCACGATTTAAGTTGGGAGCCTGACTTCAGTGGAGAATGTGACGATGAGTTGAGTGGATATAGATTGTATTACACTTCTGATGGGGAAGACAGTGAGTTTACCCTGATTAAAGAAATTTCAGCATTGGAATTACAAACTCGAATCAGCCAGCTGACTACCTACAGAGGTTGTTATTACATCACCGCAGTGGACCGATCTGGTAATGAAAGTGAACCAAGTAATATTGTATGTGTAGAAAATTGTCCTTCTTATAATCTTCCAAATGCATTTACTCCAAATGGAGATGGTCTGAATGAAACCTTTATGGCATTTGATAATCCATTCTCTGAGTGTCCACGATTCGTGATTGGAGTGGAAATATTCATTGTCAATAGATGGGGTGCTGAAGTATTCTCTTACAACAGCCTTGAATCCAATGAAAATGACATTTTCATCAGATGGGATGGAAGAGATAAGAATGGAAATGAACTTCCAGCAGGTACTTACTATTATTCTGGTACGGTTACTTATGATGTACTAGACCCTAGCCAACAAACTGAAAGTTTAAAAGGAACAATACAACTACTACGATGAGTCAAAAGCAATCCATCATATTCTTTGATGGGGTATGCAACTTGTGTAATACTTCCATTGATTTTGTAATCCAAAGAGACAAAAAGGATCACTTCTTAGTGGGAGCGTTGCAAGATGAAACCAGTAAAAGGATTCTTGAGCGATTCGAGGTGGATAAAAACTACCTAGATTCTATTGTCCTTCTTGAATCAGATCAAATTTATTATAAAAGTACTGCTGCCCTAAAAATCGCAAAAAATCTTTCAGGGCTTTGGCCTCTTTTGCACCCTTTGGTCATACTACCGGAAAGTTTTAGAGATTTCATTTATGACTGGATAGGTAACAACAGATACAAATGGTTTGGCAAAAAATCTACCTGTAGACTTCCTACCAAAGAGGAACGACAAAAATTCTTAACAGAAGAAAATCTTCCTGACTATCTCTCTGCCAAAGTCTAAACCATCTGCTGGTCGAAAAGCCTTATATTTGCCCCAACAACAAAATCCAATTGAATGAAAGCATTTGTTTTTCCGGGCCAAGGCGCCCAATTTCCCGGAATGGGAAAAGCCCTTTACGAGGAAAATTCACAAGCAAAAGCATTGTTTGAGCAAGCCAATGACATTTTAGGCTTTAGAATAACAGACATCATGTTTGACGGAACAGCTGAAGAGCTCAAGCAAACAAAAGTCACCCAACCTGCTATTTTTCTTCACTCAGTAGTACTGGCTAAAACCACTCCTGATTTTGCTCCGCACATGGTAGCTGGACATTCCCTAGGAGAGTTTTCTGCCTTGGTTGCAAATGGGACCTTAGCATTTGAAGATGGCTTGAAATTGGTGTATCAAAGAGCATTGGCGATGCAGGAAGCCTGTGAGATCAATCCATCTACCATGGCTGCGATTTTGGGCTTGGCTGACGAAAAAGTAGAAGAAATCTGTGCAGGAATTACGGATGAAATCGTGGTACCTGCCAACTATAACTGTCCTGGTCAATTGGTGATTTCTGGTTCCAACAAAGGGATTGAAATCGCTTGTGAGAAAATGAAAGAGGCGGGAGCAAAACGAGCATTACCACTACCGGTTGGTGGAGCTTTCCATTCTCCATTGATGGAGCCAGCTAGTGAAAAATTGAAAAAGGCAATTGAAGCAACTCAATTCAATACTCCTATCTGCCCTGTATACCAAAATGTAAGTACTAAAGCAGTCAGTGATGTTGCAGAAATCAAAGCAAATCTAATTGCTCAACTTACTGCACCTGTTAAATGGACTCAATCTGTACAAAATATGGTGAAAGATGGCGCAACCGAATTTGTGGAATGTGGCCCAGGAAAAGTACTCCAAGGATTGGTCAAGAAAATACATGCAGAAGCTGAGGTTTCTGGGGTTTAATCTGAAAATTCTTAGTTAAATCAAAAGGTCTACGCTTTACGGCTTAGACCTTTTTTTATGGATTTAAGCAGTAACTCTACTCTATTTATTCTGTATGTAATTTTTCTTGGCGAGTTTTAAATCCCTCCAAAGTGAGTAAGCAAAAATTCCTACTCCAGATGCCCAAACAACTAGAACAACGTACATGAAAAGCTTGTCTTTTTTTAAGAATTCAAGCAAGTTGAAATGGGGAATATCCAAAATATAGGCAAATCTAAAGTATACAAGTATTAATAGAAAGGCAGATGAAATCCATACGATAATTGGCTTGGAGAATTGTTTTTTAATCCAATCATAATATTTCCCAAAATCCAGAAAAGCCAGATAAAAGATAAAATTCGACGAAAAGGAAATATTCAAAATCAGTAGATTAAATAGATGAAAGGTGCAGGCAGCTAACAACCAGAATTTCCAGAATTTCCTTCCAGCCAAAAGTAATACAAATGCGGATAGCTCGAAAAGCACTCCTCCCCAGTCAAAGGCATCAAGCCACGCATACGGCAAAGCATTTAACGAACCTGAAAAAAATAGATCTGAATGCTTGACATAAATAGAGGAATAATACCAACGAAGGAATCCATTTCTTGAGGGATCAAAATCTATCCAATTCACGGCTTTGATCGATCCAGCAGTAAACATCCCGAAACAAAGCAAAACAGCCAAAAGCGCCATGCATCTTTGTACATTAATTTTCGGAACGGGCTTATCAGGGATGAGAGCGAATCCAGAGCCCCAGCCAGCGAAAGACATACCACTCAAAAAAATCAACAGAAATATGGTATGATCAATTTTCCCCATAGAAAATTGAAAATTAAATCCTGTAAAGAGTAAAAGTACCAAGGCTCTTGTTGCCCACTTTGTCCGAACACCAAGGATTAACAGTATAATAGAAATACCGATCAGAATATCAATCCAAAAAAAGAACCAGGCTGGAGGAAAGCCATTTAACAAATTGGGCAAACTCAACAATGGCGGATAAAAAAAGACATTTGGAACCTCTCCTATCCAAGAAAAATAAGGCAAGGAAATAACCAAAAGATAGACGCCTACAATCGGTCTCAACAACCATAAAGACACTTGGGACACCTCAGTAGATATCCTTACCCTATCCCAAAAAGCCTTATTTAAGGTCTCCGCCAAGATTAATAATCTTTTCATCGGTGATTATCTTTTCAAATTTCTCATCATTTGGGTAGGACAGGATCTCAACATCCACCATTTTAATCCTATATGGCTCAAAGCCCTGAGCTCTTAACTTACCTGCAAACCATTCTGTAGAATTTCTTCTATCTTTTTCCGAGAGTTCCTTTTCTTGATTTCTCAGTAAAAATTTCAAAATCGGAGACAGTTTTGACTTAATCCCTTTCTCTTTTGAAGTTGACTTCGATTTAGGTTGAGCTCCCTCATCTTCAAACAGATCAATATTGTGTTTTAATATATTTCTGAGGTAATGTTGGGGAACAGGTTTTATAAGTTCAAACTCATCTATTTTCTCCCATCCGATTCCCTCTCGGTAGCCATGTAGTTCTGTAAATTGGTAATTAGTGATAGCTGAATCTAATGGAACAGAAACCATCCCCTCCCCCCCAGGAAAAAGTAATGCTGGATAAGGCTCCAATCTATAGCTTAACGTCCTGAGAATGAAAGGAATCATTAAAACAAAAATCAGGACTATTGTAAATCTAACAGAAAACATCGTTAAATATATCATTTAATATGGACGCAAATAAACCTAAAAAAACAATCCCCAAAAATCTTTCAAGATGCCTCCGGATCATTTGTCTTTAGTTAGAGAAATCTACAGTGATTCAATTCTCCACTTTCCGAAATGCGCCTTTATACATAAAGAACTCTAAACCTTTCTAACCTCACTTTGGTCTTGACATTCCTTCAAAAGTTCCAAAGTACTTTTCCCTAGAACCGGATGGACAAATTCCGGTAGAATTTCAGCCAGCGGCACCAATACGAACTTCCTTTGGAACATATAAGGATGAGGTATTTTAAGTTCCGGAGTGTCTATGATCCGGTCGTTCCAAAATAACACATCAATATCCATGGTGCGGTCGCCCCAATGTTCGTCTCTCCTTCTTCCTAAATCAATTTCAATTTTCTGAATGAATCCTAAAAAAGTCATGGGATCAAACGAGGATTTGACTTGAATCACCTGATTTAGAAACGGCCCTTCGGCGATTCCTCCCCATGCTTCCGTTTCATAAACAGAAGAATTCAACAAAAGTGTATTCCTGTCCGTTATAGATTTAACTGCTGCATTTAACAATAACTCCCGATCCCCTCTATTTCCTCCTAAAATTAAAGTAACCTTTGACTTCATGTCATTCGTATGATTCTACTTATTATCATTCGCCAAAATAGGTTATTTTCGCATCTTAACTTAATCTAAATATGAGATTCTTAGGTAATGTACTCGCAGTAATTGTGGGTCTAATTATATTCAGTGTTTTAAGCATTCTTGTTTCTTTCGGGATTATCGGCATGATTGCCGCCTCGGGAAACGAGGAGGTGACAGTGAAAGAAAACACTATTCTTCATCTTAATCTCAACGGCAGAACCATTGTAGAGCGTACTAGTGAGGACGATTTAGATATTCCGATTTTTGGATCTGTATTTGGCCAACCAAATACGGCGGGCCTGGTCAACCTTAAAAAGGCAATTGAAGAAGCAAAGACCAATCCAAGCATCAAAGGGATTTACCTAAACACTGGATTCGTGCTCGCTGGACAAGCCAACCTTTTAGAACTTCGAGAAGCATTTGAAGATTTTAAAACTTCTGGAAAATTTATTTTGGCCTATGACGAAGTGTACACCGAAGGAGGTTATTACCTAGCATCCGTAGCGGATGAAATTTACCTAAACCCTATGGGAGGAATTGATTTTAATGGCTATTCCTCTGATGTGTTGTTTTTTACGGGCTTATTTGAAAAAGTAGGAATTAAGCCTGAAGTATTTAGAGTAGGTGAATTCAAGAGTGCTGTAGAACCTTTCATTTTAAAGAAAATGTCTGATGAAAACAGGCTTCAGACTCAAGCATTTTTGTCCGACATCAATGCGAATGCATTAAAAGGCATTGCAGATTCCAGAGGCATCAATTTGGATTCTTTAACCAAAACAAACAACCTCATGCTCGTTCGTGAGCCTGAAGATGCCGTTACTTATAACTTGATCACTGATTTGGCATATGAAGATGAAATCCATGCCAAATTGAGAGAGAAATTGGGTTTATCTGAGGATGATAATATTTCTACCATCAACGCCACCAAATTAAACACCACTGTCAAATCTAAAAACATTACTTCCAGAAATAGAATTGCGGTGATCTTGGCTGAAGGCGAGATCGTCAGTGGAGATGCAGAAGGAGTGATCAGTTCAGATAAATTTGCCAAGGAAATCCGAAAGGCAAGGAAAGATGACAATATCAAAGCCATCGTATTGAGAGTAAACTCGCCTGGAGGATCTGTTCTGGCTTCAGAGGTTATCTGGAGAGAGATGGTAGAGGCAAAAAGAGTGAAACCAGTCTACGTTTCTATGGGTGAGGTAGCTGCCTCAGGAGGCTATTACATTTCGGCTCCTGCCGATACTATTGTCGCTCAACCTAACACCATCACTGGTTCGATTGGAATTTTTGGTTTATGGTTCAATACCAAAGAACTCCTAAATGACAAACTTGGAATCACGACCGATGTAGTCGAAACTGGTGAGCTTTCTGACTTTATGAACCCTACTCGTGATCTAACTGAAGTTGAGCGGAAGATTGTTCAGACAAGTGTAGAGAAAGGATATGAGACTTTTATTTCAAAAGTTGCTGAAGGCAGAGGAATGAACCCGGAAGACGTTAAGGCGGTCGCTTCTGGAAGAGTTTGGACAGGAAACCAAGCCATTGAAAGAGGGTTGGTGGATGTCTTAGGAGGCTTAGATGATACCATCGAATTAGCTGCACAGCGGATCAATGCAGGTGATGATTACCGAGTGGTCTATTATCCTCAAAAGAAACCTTGGTTTGAGCAATTGATGAGTGATTTTGGAGAAAACGTGAAGCTAAAAATGCTAAAGTCTGAGTTGGGTGAAAACTTTACCTTGTATCAGCAAGCTCAAAAACTGAAAAATTATCAAGGGATTCAGGTACGGATGCCTTTGGAATACATCATTAAATAAAGAAAGCGGCTTTTTCAAGCCGCTTTTTTCATCTCTTCTGAAGTAAAATTTTCCAGGCTTCTTCCATCTCCCCTAGCCACAATTTTTCCTGAGCCAACAGGTGAATATGGTCAAGCCATGATTCTTCATCATTGACAAACCTAAGCCGAATTTCCTGGATTTCAGGACGAGAAGAATAGGCCTCCACCTCCTCCTGGGTTGGCAATTGTTCTACATTCCCTAATCTACCTAAGTTATTTCCTGTGAGTATAGAACTGTTCTTTATTTCATCAGGGATTTGATCTATTCCAATTCCCTTGGTTCTCAAAGGTTTTGGAATCTGAAATAAGGAATCTCCACTTGCTCTGGAATACCAATTCCCTCCTAACCTCGCCACAGCATCTAATTTATGGGGATCAATTCTTCCTAACTCGTCCAAGATATCCTCTGAAATATGAGTAACCATCACTTCGCAGATTACCAGGTTCCCTGATCCTCCTACTTCTCCCAAAGGCTTTACCTCATTGACTTTACATTCGAAGGCAATCGGCGCCTCTTTTACCCGGGGTGGCTTTACCTTGGCAGATGGCATTTCTGTCAAACCTGCCTTCACAAATTCATTGACTCCCTTTTCATACTCTGTACTGGCTAGTGACATTTGCTCCACCAAATTGAAACCGACTACATGAATGACCACTTCTGGGACCTCTTTTACATTCTCCAAGGTATGTTTGGTGGTATTATCCCTTACCCTTCTTGAAGGGGAAAAAATCAATATGGGAGGATTAGTGCTAAAAAGGTTAAAGAAACTAAAGGGACTTAAGTTTACATTTCCTTTTAAATCTACGGTACTTACAAAAGCAATCGGCCTGGGAGCTATACTTCCTTGGAGGAGGGCATGAAATTCCACAGGTGCGAGGTCATTGGGATAGATGGTTTTCATATTCTTAAATTAGAACGCAATTTTAAATCTAAAATATTTTTCTAAAGATTAAGTTCACCTTTCATGAAATCAACCCTGTTTAAATTTACATTATTTGCCTTAGTACTGGTCAACTGTTCCTTTTTGATTCAAACTTCAATCCAGGCACAAACTCATAACTTTGCCACTTTTAATATCCGATATGCCAACCAAAATGACATTGGTAACCTTTGGGCAGACCGATTACCTCCTATCAAAAGTCTGATCCAATTCCATCAAATCGAACTTGTTGGAATTCAAGAAGGGCTTCATCATCAGGTAACAGATTTGGCCAATAGTCTAGCCTTTTCATACATTGGAGTTGGCAGGGATGATGGAACTGAAAAGGGTGAATTTACAGCCATTTTGTATAACCCAGAAAAATTCAAACTGTTAGAAAATGGCACATTTTGGTTGTCTCCTACTCCAGAAAAACCAAGCAAAGGTTGGGATGCGGCACTCAACAGAATTTGTACCTGGGGGAAATTTGAAGATGGAAACGGAAAGGAATTCTACATTTTCAACATCCATTATGACCATATAGGGCAGCAGGCTAGAGAAGAAAGTAGTAAACTGGTAATTTCCACGGTGGAAAAAATGAATACCGAAAATCTTCCAGTGATCTTAATGGGAGATTTTAATGTAACTCCTGAAAATGCTGCCTATTCTACCATCACCAATCAAGAAGGCTGGAAAGATGCACGATTAATTTCAAAGATTCCTTCCCATGGACCAGCTGGAACATTCACTGGATTTGATTGGGAGAAAATGCCAGATGGAATTATCGATCATATTTTTGTAAAAGGTGACCTAACGGTTCTTAGACATGGCATTTTATCAGATAATTATGGAAAAAAGTACCCTTCAGACCATTTCCCGGTATTAGTAGAAGTAGAGTTTTAACGATTAAAAACTTCTCTATTAAAAAAGGGCTGTCTACTTGTGTAAACAGCCCTATATCTTTCTAGCAGTATTTATTAAGGTTCTAATGCCGCTACCCCAGGAAGAATTTTTCCTTCCATATGCTCCAGTAATGCACCACCACCTGTTGACACAAAAGATACCTCTTCTCCATAACCGAACTTATTGACGGCAGCAGCAGAGTCACCTCCACCAATCAGAGAATAGGCACCTGCTTTAGTTGCTTCTACCACTGCTTCAGCAATTGCTTTGGTACCTTTATCAAATGAGTCCATTTCGAACACGCCCATAGGACCATTCCATAAAATAGTTTTGGAACCCATGATCACCTCTGCAAATAACTCTCTGGTTTTTGGTCCAATGTCCAAGCCCATCCATCCGTCAGGAATTTCTCCACTTACTGCTAAACCCTGCTCCGCATCATTAGCAAATGCCTTGGAAATCACCGTATCCACAGGTAGGTAAAGATTCACGCCTTTTGCTTTGGCTTTATCCATCAATTCAAGAACAAAATCCATTTTATCAGGCTCCTGTAAGGAATCACCAATAGATCCACCTTGCGCTTTCGCAAATGTATAAGACATACCTCCACCGATGATCAGGTTATTTACTTTTTCCAAAAGCTGCTCAATGATCAAAATCTTATCAGCAATTTTGGCTCCTCCCATGATGGCAGTATAAGGTCTTTCAGGATTACCGAGTACTTTATCCGCATTCTTCAATTCAGAAAGCATCAAGTATCCACAAACCTTATCCGTAAAAAACTGCGCAATAATAGAAGTAGATGCATGCGCTCTATGGGCTGTTCCAAATGCATCATTTACATAAATATCTCCTAGTCTAGCCAATTTTTTGGCAAATTCAGGATCTCCTTTTTCTTCCTCTTTATAGAATCTCAAGTTCTCCAAAAGTAAAACCTCGCCTGGCTTCAAAGACTCAGAAAGTAATTCTGCTTCCTGACCGATACAATCTGCTGCAAATTTCACAGGTCTACCCAGAGCTTTTTCTAAGGTGAGAACAATGTGTTTCAAAGAAAATTTATCCTCAGGTCCAGACTTTGGTCTTCCTAAGTGGGACATTAGAATTGCAGATCCTCCATCGTTCAAAATCTTTTCGATCGTGGGTAGAGCTGCTTGAATTCTGGTATCATCAGACACATGAAAATGATCATCCAATGGCACATTAAAATCAACTCGAACGAGTGCTTTTTTCCCTTCAAAGCTAAGGTTATCTACATTTTTGATTCTAGGATTCATAAGTAGGTATGTATAGGTATCTTGATTTTATAAAATCTATTGTCTTCAAAAAGAAAGTGAATTTATTAAAGATTAGATCAAATACCTCCTTTCTGGGCATTTGAATTTGATTTGATAAAGAAAAAGTAATAATCAACCCTTTGCAGCGGCCCTTTTTAGACGATCATTGATGGCATTTCCAAGTCCTTGAGCAGGCATTTCCTCAGCCAAGATCAGTTCCACATCCAGCTCATCTAACTTTCTCATACTGGCAAACAAGCCCTGAGCAGCTTCTTTTAAATCTCCCTTCTCACTCAATTGAATCTGATGCTCTGGCTTTACTTGCTCAATTTCCCGGGACAAACTTAGCACTGCAAATTCGACATTTTGGGCTTTATAATGAGGTACCAAGGAATCTAAGTCACCCAAAATAAACGGCTTTCTTGGGGCATAATGGCTTTCTAAAAGTCCAGGAGCTTGAGGATTCGAACTACTGTGACTTTTGATAGATACAGAACCTACTACTTCTTCTATTTCGGCCACATCCAATCCTCCCAATCGGTACACGATTACATGATCTCCTTCCATCCCTACAATGGTACTTTCTAAGCCCACTTCACAACTTCCACCATCCAATATATATGGAATCTTTGCTCCCAATTGAGCTTCCACATGCTTGGCAGTGGTAGGTGAAATATATCCAAAAGGATTAGCGCTAGGTGCAGCTAAAGGAAAATCCAATGCCGCCAACAATTTCTGGGTCAGGGGATGTTGGGGAACTCTCACGGCCACTCTTTCCATACCGGAAGTAACCAGATCAGGAATCAGTGATTTTCTTGGAAGCAATAAGGTCAAAGGACCTGGCCAGAAAGTCTGAGCTAATTGATACAGGGGTTTAGGAATAGACTCCACAAAATCTCCTACTCTTTCCAAAGAAGATGTGTGGATGATCAAAGGGTCGAAACTTGGGCGGTTTTTCGTTTCAAAAATCAAAGCCACCGCAGAAGCATTTAAGGCATTCCCTGCAAGGCCATACACTGTTTCAGTAGGTATTGCTACCAATTCACCTTTTTCGAGGAAGCTTTTTGCTTGCGCTATGTCCTGACCAATGATCGCCATTTTACTCGCAAAAATCGTCAATCCAAGTTTTAGCCTCTGAATAACCAAGGCTTAAAGCCATTTTCAAATCAGCACAACCTTCTTCCTTTTCACCTGTGGCACTCATGCGTGTGACGCCCAAAAGGTAAAATGCTGCCCCATTTCTTGGATCTAGGTTGACCGCATTGGTCAAAGATTCCATGGCACCTGCTGGATCATTATTTCCGATTTGAGCTTTTGCTCTGTTGAAATACACCAAAGGTTGGTTTGGATTCACTTGCAATGCTGCGTCAAAATCCAGCAACGCATCTTCATATTGCTCCAAACCTAATAAGGCAAGTCCGCGGTTATAATAAATATCTGTTTGGGATTGGTCTAAGCCATTTGCCATGTTATAATCGGCCAATGACTCTTTGAATTTACCAAGTTCGAAACTGGCATTAGCACGGTTGAACCAAGGTTTATATAATGAACTGTCTGCTTCAATGGAAGCTGTAAATACTGGGATAGACTCTTCGTATTTGCCTTGCTGAAAAAGAGCCACCCCTTTTGCGTTCAAGGCCGAGGCATTTTCAGGATTTTGCGCTAGGGTACGATCAAAATATACAATCGCTTCTGCCCAAGCTTGCTGGTCCATTTTTTCAATGCCAGCTTGAAACAATTCTTCTTCACTAGGACTGCAGCTGGCTATTCCAAATGCCAAAAGGCAAACACTTAAAATTCTTTTCACAGGTAATTTTTTCGGCAAAGATAGGAAATCTCTAGGTGGAAAGCTGTCTAGCCTTCAAGTTTACTTCTGTAGATGGATGGGATAGGTACTGGTTTCATCGTATTCATCTCCACCGATACGAGGGTGCAGTTACTCTTGGAAAACACCACCTCTTGATCATCCGAAGTCACTCCGATAATATATTGCACTAAATCAAAGGAAGTATTACCTATTTTGACACATTTCACATAGGCTCTGATTTGATCACTCAAATGAATGGGACGATAGTAATCTATCCCCACATGCGCCACGACAGTTCCTACCTCCATGACATTCCAACCACAGGAATCCATCAAAAAAGCAGCTCTGGAATGTTCAAAATAATTGAAATAAATTCCATTATTCACATGCTGATATCCATCGATATCAGAGAAACGAATTTGTATAGGAATGGAGAAATGAAATTCACCGATAATATCCGAAACTTCTACTTTAGGCATTAAAGTACAATCTCAGATTTACTGGTTTTTTCCAACATTCTAAGGATTGAAGGATTATACCCAATCATATCGACAACAGAATCAAAGGTAATCCAAGCAAGGGAGATACTTTCGTCACTGATCTGTAAAGGTTCATTGATATCTGCCTCCAAAATATACCTCACGTCATAGTGGAAATGTTCGGGTACATGTGGACGCTCCGGAATAATATGTTTATCCAAATCAAAAATCGTAGAATCTACCAGTTCCAATGACTTTAATCCACTTTCCTCTTTGGCCTCTTTCAAGGCGACCTCTATTAAATTTTCATCACCGTCTGCATGACCTCCCAATTGGAGCCATCTTCCAAGTTTTCTATGCAGAGTCAGCAAGGTATGTGTTCTTCTTCTATTGACCACCCAAGCAGAAGCAGTGAAATGCCCCTCCAACCTTTCTCTCTTATAGGCCAAAGGATCCTCTGTCAACTCAATAAATGAATTGATGAATGCTGATTCCTCTTCATAAGGAGTTCTATACTTTTCCAGCTGACTTTTTAATAACGTTCTATCCATTGTAGTCTACCTCAAATAGTAAATCCAGAAATTGATCAAAAGGTTTTGGGTCTTTGTAAAGTCGATCTGAATAAATGGTCACCAAAAGCTTAATGAAACTTGGTGTATTATCGATACTTATTTTTTCTAGGGTAATGTTACCAAATAACTGAGAGATTAACTCTCCATCATCTGATGATTTTAACGGTGGCTTGAAATAAAACTTCTCCGTGATTTTCACTTGGTCGTTTATTTCTTCAAACTTCCGGTCTAAACTCACTTGCCGGTAACCCAAAGCTAAAACACGTTGGCTAAAAGCCAAGAAAAGCAGTGAAAAAGATTTTGTATCAAAAGGCAAATCATAACTTATCGCAATTCCATTTGCATAAGGTGACTCTAATATGTGGACTTGGGGATTCTTATTAATCTGAGCCTTTTTGAAATGGTAATTCTTATTGATTAATTCCATAAACTCCCTTCCATCCTCACGCTGCGACCATTCTAAAGCTTCCCGAAGCTCATTTTCTTTAATGATGAAATTTTCTTTATGGTTAACCGGCATTTCTTCAGAAGACTGAAAAACCTTTTTTAACAAATCGTCGAAGAAATTACCCATAGTTTGAAATTACGTATTTACCTGAGGAAGTGGAAGAGATCTTTCCTGAATCCTCTAATTTTCGAATGATCGAAAACAATTCTGGGGAAGCGGGAAGCTGAAGTTTTGCCAATAACTGACTTTCATTTAACCCTCCGAACTCTATAATAGTTTCAATGACTCTTCTTTCCAGTTTCTCTTCATTGGAGGCCAGATCTTTAGATTTTCGGTTTTTAATACACCAATCACAGATTCCACATTCTCGATCTGTACGCTCTCCAAAGTACTCCTGAATAAACTGACTTCTACAAAAAGAATCCTGGTGAGCATAGGCAATGATTTGTTGGGCATGGTTCAAGGTCAATGCTCTTCTATCCTCAATGCGCTTAAAGTTTAAAGGTAATTTCCCAGCATCGTATCTTGGAGTCAAAAAAGTCAATTGAGGTTTGTCTTTTCTTTGATCATAATCCATCACCTCCAGTTCTGCCAATTTCCTTAAGCGAGTGATGACATCAATTTCCCGTATTTCAAGCGTTTTTGCCAGTTTTGCCTCTTGAATAGATAGGTATTCTGAAAAGAGATTCCCCCCATAGGTTCTAAGCAGGACCTTTACCACGGGGTCCAAATTCGCATAGGCAATTTGAACTTCATAAAGTCTGGCCGGATCCACCAGGAAATGTATTCTGGAAGGGGCATAAAAACTTTCGTTCAAGGAAATAAAGCCTTCTTCCTCCAATACCTTGAGCGCATAAAAGGTCTCTAAAACACCCAAATCATAATTATGGGCAAATTCATGGTAAACGAAATCAAAACTGCTGAACATATTACTCCCTACCGCAAGCTTGTAATAATTTGCCAGGCATTGGTAGACTCGTTTGATAAAATCTATGGGAGGATAGACTAAAGCCGCTCTATCCATTAGGGCTTCAAAATCCTGTTCATTGCTTACCAATACTGCAAAAGATTTTTCTCCATCCCTGCCAGCTCTCCCAGCTTCCTGGTAATAATTCTCAATATTTTCAGGAAGATCAGTATGGATTACCATTCGAACATTGGGTTTATCAATCCCCATCCCAAAGGCATTAGTACTAACTATCACCCGAGTCTTGTCTGCCATCCAAGAAGCCTGTACAGCATTACGATCCGCCATGGGCATACCTGCATGATAGGGAGATGCGGGAATTCCCAGTTTCAATAAGGAATTAGATATCTGATGTGTGGCCTGCCTGTTTCTCACATACCAAATCGCCGACCCTGCTACCCTTTGGAGGACCTCCACACCTTTTTCAAATTTATTTTCAACAAGGCGAACGCTAAAACTTAGATTTTCACGGGCAAAACTTTGATGAAATTCCTGCTCGTTTTTCATCAACAGTTTATCCTTGATATCCTCACATACTTTTGGCGTTGCCGATGCCGTCAAAGCTAATATGGGAACCTCAGGATGATGTTTTCTTATTTCTCCAATTTCCAGGTACTGGGGTCTGAAATCATAGCCCCATTGAGAAATACAATGCGCCTCATCTACTGCAATAAGATTTACTGGCATTTGCTTGAATCGCTCAATAAATAAATCCACTTTAAGGCGTTCTGGAGAAACATATAAAAATTTAAAATCTCCATAAATGCAGTTATCTAAGGTATTGTCAATCTCTCGGTAACTCATACCGGAAAATATCGCTGCTGCTTTGACACCTTTTGCTTTCAAGGCATCTACCTGATCTTTCATCAAAGCAATCAGAGGACTGATCACCAAGCAAATACCTTCATTTACCAAGCCAGGTATTTGATAACACAGGGATTTTCCTCCCCCTGTAGGCAGCAAAGCCAACGTATCATGCTGGGACAAAACTGAATTGATAACGTCCTTCTGAACGGGTCGAAAATCTTCGAATCCAAAGACCTTATGAAGTATTTCCTTGCTACGTTTTTCCAATTACCAGTCTGGGTTGTTCTTATTCAAAAAGGATGATATCCCTTTGATGCAATCCTCATGGGACCTTGCTTTTGCATTGACTTCGGAGGCGTTTAACAAGGCTTTCTCCCGTTTATCCCGATTGATAGATCGAAGTAAGGTCTTGGTTGCAGCCATGGAAAAGCCCGAATTTTGATCAATGAGTTTGTTGGCAAAATCCATCACTCCTTTTTGCAAAAATTCATCATGGCAAACTTCTGTAATTAATCCCAATTCAGCTGCCTTTGCAGCGGAAATAAGTTCACCGGAAAGTAAAAGTTCTTGAGTTTTGGCCATGCCAATCTGTTCAGCAAGAAATACCGAAACCAAAGCAGGAACAAAGCCTATTCTTACCTCTGTATAACCAAAAAGTGCATTGGGAACTGAAAAAGCAAAATCACAAACGGTCACCAATCCGCAGCCACCAGCCAATGCATGCCCTTGGATATTGGCAATCACAATTTTTGGCATGGTATAAATCAAGGTCAGTAATTCCTTTAAATGATTGCTATCTTCCAAGTTTTTCACATATGAATAACTTTGCAGATCCTGAAGGTAGGCTAGATCAGCTCCAGCGCAGAATGCTTTCCCCACTGCTTCCAGAATAATTACTTTGACATCTTCACGCTGATCCATCTCCACAAAAGCCTGATGCAAGCCAGAAATCAATTCAGGACTTAAAGCATTTCGCTTTTCGGGTCTATTTAGTTTTATAAAACCGATCCGATTCTCGACTCGGGTTAATACAGCGTGGGTCATGTAGCTACTTGATTTAGGAATAATCAATTTACCTTCATAAATAGTCTTTCCCAAAAATAAGGTCTAGAAAAGAACCCGAAATGCAGCTCCCTCGAAGGAAATCTGACTGGATGAAGGCAATTCTACCCATTTATCATTCTCCCACTTTTGAATGGCTAAAGAAAGAGGGGCTTTTAAAAAGAGCATTTTTTCTTGAGGATCCATTTTAAATTTATCTGAAGCAAAACCAGAACACCTCCCACTCCTTAGAAAAGAATCAGGAATAACATCCCAGCAATAAAACATGGGAGATGTCTCAAAAATGGATAATCCCAAGACAGTGCTTTTAATTTATTTAATTATTTAGTTTATTTTTTTCAAAAAAAAAGAGCCCTAATCTAGAGCTCTTCAGTTTATCTGCATGGCTTTTAAAAACGATAACCTAGGTTAAACCCTGCATTAAATTCAATTCCTGTAAATCTATCTATTACATCATCACTAAAATTTCTCCCGATGCTAGCATAAGGGCCAAAAGCAAAATGCTCAGAAACTTCCCACTTGTAACCTGCTCCTGCACCTAAAATAAAGGCTGTCATATCAGTCGTTTCTATACCTCCTGACTCGGAAGGTTCCTCAAAGTCCCCAAATCTGATTTTTGCCAGGGGAAAGAGGTAAAAACGACCACTTCCATTACTATTCAGATAAAAATTCATAGCCGCTTGCACGGAATTCGTCTTATATTTCTTCCCTTTCTTTTCATTATTAAATCCAAATCGGTCATTGAAGAACCCTTTGAACTCAAGGGAATGGTCTTCACTCAAATAACGTTCGTACGCAACTTCAAAAGACCCAAACATGATTAAGGTGAGGAAGTTAACTTTTATTTCATTGTTGAAATCTCCATAATAATTACTCCCCGAGCTACTAGAAACGACTTCCTGTGCAGCTAAAGATCCAATCACTCCGAAGATCAATGCAATGGTTACAATGGATTTTCTCATATTATTTTTTTTAAATAGAATGACAATTCTTACGCCAACTGCATTTGATAGTGAAGAATATTACATTCCTCAAAAACATCTCCTACCTTCTCAAACTTAAATTTGGTATATAAAGGTACAGCATCCAATTGTGCATTTAAATATTTCATCTTGCCTTTTGACTTAGGATCTGACTGAATATCAAGCAAAACCGCTTTTACCATACTTTGACCAACTCCTTTTCCCCTGGCTTCTTTCAAAACTGCAAAGCGCTCCAATTTGACTCCCTTTTCAGTAAACCTCCATCGGGCAGCACCAACCGGTTCGTCATCTAGCGTAGCCAAAAAGTGGGTAGAATTTTCCTCAAATTCATCGTATTCTGCCTCTGCTGGAACTTTTTGTTCGACCACGAAAACCTGTTTCCGTATAGCGTAGACCTTCTTCAACCGATCTTGGTCCTCAGCTGCTACTTTTTCTACTTCCAGTTTCATTTTTGATTCGGTCTTTTTCAGCTTGATCTTTTTCGTAAGCCTCTATGATAGATTTGACTAGTTTATGTCGGATCACATCTTTTCCACTCAAATTCACCACACCGATTCCTTTCACATTTTTCAGGATCTTCAAAGCTTCAGAAAGACCAGATTTCTGACGAACAGGTAAATCAACCTGGGTTTGGTCCCCTGTGATAATCACCTTGGAGTTAGGTCCCATTCGAGTAAGGAACATTTTTATTTGTTCGTTGGTCGTGTTCTGAGCCTCATCCAATAATACAAAAGCATCATGAAGGGTTCTACCTCTCATATATGCCAATGGTGCTATTTCTATGACCCTTGTTTCTTGGTAAAACTTCAGTTTTTCGGAAGGAACCATATCAGAAAGGGCATCATAGATCGGCCTCAAATAGGGATCTAATTT
The DNA here is from genome assembly GCF_900129785.1 of Algoriphagus halophilus. Taxonomy (NCBI): domain Bacteria; kingdom Pseudomonadati; phylum Bacteroidota; class Cytophagia; order Cytophagales; family Cyclobacteriaceae; genus Algoriphagus; species Algoriphagus halophilus. Next base: position 60,933 of record NZ_FSRC01000003.1, on the reverse strand, counting down.
CTCCTGAAGATCTCCAGGAAGAAATCCAAGATTTTCTCCAGCCTCCACAGCTGGACGGGTAATGATGATTCGTTTCACCTCACGGTTCTTGAGCGCTCTTACTGCCAGCGCCACTGCAATATATGTCTTCCCTGTACCTGCTGGACCTAATGCAAAAACCAAATCATTATTCATTGCAGACTCGACCAATTTTCTCTGATTAGGAGATTTGGGCTTGATGACCAATCCCTTATTCCCAAAAACGATTACTTGATCTCTACTTGCTTCTTCGAAAGGCACCCCTTCCACATCCAAATAATCCTTGACATTTTCTGGTGTAAGATGACCAAAGCGCTCCAAATGTTCCAACAATAAGTTGAGCACATCATTTATTCGCAAAATCTCTGGTGCTCCACCCTTGATTCGGATTTCATTTCCCCTGGAAATAATCTTACTCTGAGGGAAAGCAAGCGCTATTTGCTTGATATTTTCATTGGCCTGACCTAAAAATTCGGCCAAAGGCACGTTTTCTAAAGTGATTACTTTTTCTACCAATCTGTTTTCTTTGATTAGATTATCCTTAGACGAACAAATAAATTTCTATTTTTGTCCGCAGCTCCTCTAACAAAAGTACACAATTTTAATTGACATGCTCCTATGGCTTTGGTGACATTCCTCTCAGATTTTGGGGACAAAGATTATTACGTTCCTGCAGTAAAAGCCAAAATGCTTGCAGTGAACCCACAATTGAACATTATAGATATTTCACATTCTATAGACACGTTTGACCTCGCCCACGCGGCATTTGTCTTACGTTCTACTTTTCGTGATTTCCCAAAGGGTACCGTACATCTGGTGGCCATCAATACCACTGGATCCTATACACATGGTTATATAGGGATCAAACTGGAAGAACATATTTTCTTAGGTCCCAACAATGGGATTTTGAGTTTATTGGCAGATCATGACCCAGGAATCATGGTTCAATTTGCAGACATTCACTTGAAGGACACTTCCTTTCCTGCCAAAGATATTTTAGCTCCTATTGCAGCCAAAGTAGCCAGTGGTGCCGCGATCCATGATTTTGGAGGACCATTGACTAATTTCCGGAAACTGATGGGACGCCAAGCCAAAGCTACCCGGGAGCAAATTCTTGGGCATGTGGTACGCGTAGATCGATATGGTAATTTGATCACTAACATCCAGAAAGAGGTGTTTGACAAACTAAACCCTGGAAAATTCACCATTGCATTCGGCAGAGAAGAAGTTACCCGATTGGATAAAGGATATGATCAAGTGGAACCAGGAGATTGCTTCGCTTTTTTCAACAGCTTGAATTTATTAGAAATCGGTATAAACCATGGGCATGGGGCAGATTTATTGGGTTTGAAATATGACAGTGTGGTCTTCGTGAATTTCAACCCATAAAGCCATGTTGATCCGGATTGTACGTATGACATTTCATGAAGAAAAAGTGGCTGCTTTTTTAGAGAATTTTGAGATTCATAAGAAATCCATCCGGAATTTTCCTGGTTGCCATCATTTAGAGCTTTGGCAGGATGAAAATAAAAAAAATATTTTCATGACGTATAGCCATTGGGAAAGCGAAGAGCACCTGAATCAATATCGTGATTCTGAGCTATTTAATAACGTATGGACTTTCACTAAGACCTTGTTTTCAGAAAAACCTCAAGCCTTTAGTTCAAAAAAATTACAGAAAGTGGAAAAATGAGTTTGTAGAAAAAAAATTCTTTACTCATATTTGCATCCCGTTACGAAAGCAACGGACCGAGATTCTGAGAATTCAGAATTTACCAAAAGCCCAGGTGGCGGAATTGGTAGACGCGTTGGTCTCAAACACCAATGCCTTCGGGCGTGCCGGTTCGACTCCGGCCCTGGGTACACAAAACCCCTTCAGAAGCAATTTTGAAGGGGTTTTCTTTTTAATTTTAAGGCTGAATGCTTTTTACGTCTATGCCATTAAAAGCATTTCACGAAATTATATTTATGTAGGCCTTACCAATAACCCTAAAAGGAGGTTTTTGGAGCATAATTTTGGAGCATAATAAAGGATATAACAAAACCACGAAACCCTATGCTCCTTTTGTCAGAATCTACCTTGAAGGATTTAATACAAGGACACTAGCTAGAAATAAAGAAAAATATCTTAAAAGTGGATCAGGAAAGGAATTCCTTAAATCGCTTCATTGATTTAAGTTCGACCCTGCCTGCCGGCAGGCAGGTCCGGCCCTGGGTACAAAAGCTCGCTAAAAAGCGGGCTTTTTCTTTTTAGATCCAAGAATAAACCTCAAAAACAAAGGCCCGCATTCCTGCGAGCCTTTTATACTTCAAAATTCTCATTTCAGAATTTAATTCCCTCTCAATATTTCCATTGGAGGCTGATTGATGATTTTCCTTCCATTCAACCATCCCAAGACAATCGTCAGGGCAGTAATTCCCAAATAAAGGATCAATGCTGAACCCCAAGCTCCACGGAATTGGATATTGAATACAAATTCACTCAGTAACCAGGTGGCTCCAAAAGACAAGATAATCCCTGACATTGAGGCCAAACTTCCCAAAAAGAAATATTCCAAGGTGTTGATTTTACTCACTATACCCGAATTGGCACCTAAGGTTCTCAACAAAATACTTTCACGCATACGCTGATACTTAGAAATAATCAAGGAACTGATCAACACCAAAATCCCTGTAGCAATACTAAAGAAGGCCATAAACTGAATCACAAAGCTGATCTTACCCAAAATTTCCTCCAAAGTTGCCACGATCGTCCCTAGGTTAATAATGGAAATATTAGGGAATTGCCTTACGATATCCGCCTGTACCGAACCTGCCTCTCGATCATTCTTGGTTTTGGTAATCAGCACATGAAACTTAGGTGCTTGTTCTAATACTCCATTAGGAAATAGAACCAAAAAATTGGTAGAAACCTGATTAAACTTCACATCTCGGAAACTCCCAATATAGGTTTTGATTGGACGTCCCTGTACATTAAACTCAATCTCATCTCCTATTTTTAATCGATTCCCCTCCGCAAATCCTTTTTCAAAACTGACAAAAATACTATCCCCACGAGCACCAACAGGAATTAAATCTCCCGAAGTCAAAGTCTCTGAGGAGATCAAAGTATCCCGATAGGTCACCCTGAATTCCCGATTATAAATCCAACGAGAATAATCTTCCTCTTCTGGCAGTTCTTCATTTGCCTGTTTATCAATCCCATTGATCGCATTCAGTTGCATGGTCACGATGGGGACTTCTTGCATGATAGGTAAATCGTAAGATTCTATTTTATCCTTTACCGCCTGCAATTGGGCCGTTTGGATATCAAAAATCAGCATATTGGGCTGGTCTTCTTTATCAGCGAAACGCGCTTCTTCCAACAATTGATTTTGAAGGAAAAAGAGGGTAGAAATCATCGCCGTACCCAATCCAATGGTGGCAATTAAAGAAACCGTTTGGTTGTTTGGACGGTACAAGTTGGCTAAAGACTGCCTTAAAGGATAGGAAAAAGAGATAGGTAGAAATTTCCTGACTGCCCAAATAATGGACTGTGCAATGCCCCATAATATGCCAAAAGCAAAAACCACGAAAGCAGTAAAACCAAAGGCAAAATCCACCCGATCCAGCAGATAAAAACTAAATGCCCAAATAAACAATAAAATCCCTGCAATTACCATCCATCGAAGTGGATCTTTCAACAAGGTAGTATCAGCTGTTTCAGGTCTTAAGGTGGCCATCGGAGACACATTTCGAACCTTCAACAAAGGCAATAAAGCAAACAATACTGAAACAAAGAGACCGGTGATGATTCCAAAACCAACAGAGAGCCAAGAAATGCCAAAACTTACCTCAACAGGTAAGAAATCAGCAAATACAGCAGGCAGCACAAATTGTAATAGAGTACCCAAAAAGGCACCAAGTAGTGCTCCCACCAAGCCCATGATCTTGATTTCAGCCAAATAGATTAAAAGAACATCCCTCGATGAGACGCCCAAGCATCTCAACACTGCTACAGAAGCAAGCTTTTCCTTCACAAATACGTTCACTGCGCTTGCCACGCCTACACAACCTAATAATAAGGCGATAAATGCCACCAAACTCAGAAAGTTGGACATATTGGAGAATGACCTCCCAGTGGAACGCTTTTGATCTTCTACAGTATCTGCATCTACCCGATCAATTTCCCATTGTTCATCATAAGGTTGAATCAGCTCATCTACATTGGTTCCTTGTTCAAACAAATAATACCGGTTGTAATTTACCCTGCTTCCATATTGAACCAAACCAGTTTCCTCAAGGTAATCCATGGGTATATAAACCGCAGGTGCTACCGTCGCAGTGATCCCCGTTTGCCCTGGTACTGATTGTAATTCTCCGGAAACCACAAATTCCACATTCCCTACCTTGATCACATCTCCGACTTCAGCATTAAACTGAGCCATCAAAGTTTTTTCTACTAAGGCCTTTTTCCCTCCTGCCCTAAAATCTGCTTCTCCTGAGACAGGAATAGTTTCTAAAACACCATAAAAAGGGAAAGCTCCTTCCAACGCCCGAACTTGGGTAAGTCTACTGGCTCCGGTTCGAGGATAGGCTACCATGGAGGCGAAATTTACCTCAGAGGCCATTTCAATAGCTAAAGAATCTACAGACTGATCCCCTAAAGGTTGATTGTTTTCCAATCTCAAATCTGCTCCTAAAAGCTCTTTGGCCTGATTGTCAATATCTTTTGTCAGATTTTCGCCAAAACTACTAATCGCTACCAAAGCAGCTATTCCTACTACGATGGAACTGACAAATAATAAAAGTCTAGAGATGTTTTTCCGGAAGTCCCGAAAAGCCATCTTCATTATCCATCTAAAATCAGGCATGGGCATCCTCCTGTATTTTACCACCTTTGATATGAATAATACGCTGGGTTTTTGCTGCCAAATCCAAATCATGAGTCACCAATACCAAAGTGGTTCCTTGCTCTTTATTTAGATCGAAAATCAACTTTTCGATCATCTCTCCTGTTTCCGTATCCAAATTCCCTGTAGGTTCATCCGCAAATAAAATCTTAGGCTCATTGGCAAATGCCCTTGCAATGGAAACTCGCTGCTGTTCCCCCCCTGAAAGTTGTGTCGGGTAATGAGTCGCCCTATCTCCTAAACCTACCTTTTCTAATAATTCCTGTGCCTTCACACGGGCATCTTTCCTTTTTTTCAGCTCCAAAGGAACCATGACATTTTCTAAGGCAGTCAAAGTGGGTAAAAGCTGAAAATTCTGGAAAATGAAACCAACATGCTGATTTCTCACCGCTGCACGTTGATCTTCATTCATGGTCTGAAGATTTTCTCCATTTAGACTTACACTTCCTTTGGAAGCGGAGTCTAATCCGGCACAAAGTCCCAAAAGGGTGGTTTTTCCGCTACCTGAAGGGCCTACAATGGATATAATCTCTCCAGACTCTATATCAAATGACACTTCATCCAGCACAGTAAGTTTTCTACTGCCACTTTGGTAGACCTTGCTTAGGTCAGAAACTGATAAAATATTCATGGGGTGGTAAAAGAAGTAGGTAAAAGGATTGGCTATGACTTAACGATAAACCTCCAATTTAGTTTGTGGAAGATAGTAATCAAGCCATAAACCAACAAATTAGAGTAGGCACTCCCAGAAAAAGGGTTCATTTCCAACTCCAATGTCCCATTTTTGAGTATTTGAATTAGAATAATCGAACCTTTTGGCACGAAATTGCTTTTGGGTATATAGTTTTACATGTTAAACTATTGAACCCTATGAATCTTCAATTCAAGAATTTTCCAATATTCATTCTTAGCCTAGCTCTTAGCCTTTCCCTTATCTCTTGCTCAGAGAAAAAAGAGAAGGTTGCTCAAAATCAGACCAAAGAAGAAGTTGTAGAAGAAAAAAGTGACGAGAAGATCATCTTGTTTTTTGGCAATAGCCTCACTGCTGGATATGGGATTGAGCAGGATCTCGCGTTCCCAGGTTTGGTTCAAGCACGCTTAGATAGTTTAGGAGAAAACTATAAAGTAATCAATGGAGGACTGAGCGGAGAAACTACTGCTGGTGGAGTGGGAAGAATCGACTGGTTTCTAGAAGATGAACCAGACATTTTTGTACTAGAACTTGGGGGCAATGATGGCCTGAGAGGAATCCAGTTAAGTGAAACCAAAAAGAATCTTTTAACGATCATTGATAAGGTTCAAACCAAATATCCAGACACCAAAATCATTTTGGCAGGAATGCAGATTCCACCTAACATGGGACCAGAATATTCTCAAGAATTCCAATCTATTTACCCAGAAGTAGCAAAAGAAAAGGATGTGACTCTCATTCCATTTTTATTACAAAATGTCGGAGGCATTAAAGAACTCAACTTACCCGATGGAATCCATCCCACCGAAGAAGGTCATAAGCTAGTGTTTGAAAATGTATGGGAATACCTGAAGGAAGAAATTTAGCAGATCAGATTCTTCAAAAATTCTAACTTTTCCGCCATTTATTGAAAATATCCCTACTCAGAGCTAATGTTAATTTCATTTTCGAAAAAATTGAAGTAATTTTTAAACTTCATTAAAAATTTTCAAAAATGAGTTTTCAGATAAAATCATCCGGAGACAGCTATGATGTAATCATTGTGGGATCTGGAGCTGGAGGCGGGATGGCCTCAAAAATCCTTTCTGAGGCCGGATTGTCAGTAGCAGTAGTAGAAGCTGGAGGTGATTTTGACCCAGCAAAAGACGAAGATAGAACTCAGCTTCGTCCACCATGGGAATCACCAAGAAGAGGTGCAGGAACAAGAATTCGCCCATTTGGTGATTTTGATGCCGCTATTGGTGGCTGGGATATAGAAGGTGAGCCATACACTAGAGCCAATGGAACTAAATTTGATTGGTTCAGGTCAAGAATGGTCGGTGGACGTACCAACCACTGGGGAAGAATATCTCTACGCTTCGGACCGAATGATTTTAAAAGAGCAAGTATTGATGGGTTAGGAGATGATTGGCCTATAGGTTATGACGACCTGAAACCATATTACGATAAAGTAGATAAGTTAATCGGTGTATTTGGTTCAAAAGAAGGTATTTATAATGAACCAGATGGATTTTTCCTTCCTCCTCCAAAGCCAAGATTACACGAGCTTTTCTTGAAAAAAGGAGCTGATAAAGCAGGAATGCCGATGATCCCGGGAAGACTTTCCATGTTGACCCGTCCGATCAATAATGAAAGAGGCGTTTGTTTCTTCTGTAGCCAATGTAATAGAGCATGTCAAGTGTATGCCGATTTCTCTGCGGGAACCTGCTTGGTTCATCCGGCTATGAAAAAGGGTAAAGTTGACTTGTACACACACTCCATGGTAAGGAAGGTAACTACAGATGATACCGGCAAAGCCACTGGGGTATCTTTTGTAAGCAAAGTCGACATGAAAGAATACAAGCTGAAATCAAGAGTGGTAGTACTTGGTGCTTCTGCTTGTGAGTCAGCTCGTATCATGATGAACTCCAAATCCAAAACCCATCCAAATGGCATTGGCGGTGATTCCGGTGCCTTGGGACGTTACCTTCATGACTCTACCGGTGCAGATAGAATGGGAATCCTTCCTGATCTGATTGACAGAGACAGATACAATGAGGACGGTGTAGGCGGTATGCACATGTACACTCCATGGTGGTTGGACAACAAAAAGCTAGATTTTGCCAGAGGATACCATATTGAGTATTGGGGTGGAATGGGCCAACCTTCCTACGGAGCTGGCGGTGGCATGGACACCATGCGTAAATTCATCAAAGATGAGTTTGGCAACCCAAGCCCAAATGGAGGATATGGAGAAGGATTGAAGAAAGACGTGAGAAGAATCTACGGATCCACCCTAGGCATGTCAGGAAGAGGAGAAAGTATTCCTCGTTATGAAAACTACTGCGAAATCGATCCTAACACTGTAGATAAATATGGTATCCCTGTATTGAAGTTCAATTACAACTGGACTGATCAGGAGTTGAAGCAAGCCAAGCACATGCATGATACCTTTGAGGAAATATTAACCAATGCGGGAGCGATCCTATTGGGTGAAAAGCCAGGGCCAGAATCTCAGTATGGATTGCATGCTCCAGGTAGAATCATCCACGAAGTAGGCACTACCAGAATGGGGAATAGCCCTAAAGGTTCTGTGGTCAACTCAAATTGCCAGGCACATGACTGTGACAATTTGTTCGTGGTAGATGCTGGGCCTTTTGTATCTCAAGCAGATAAGAATCCAACTTGGACCATTTTAGCCCTAAGCTGGAGAACTTCAGAATATATTGTGGATCAATTGAAACAAAAAAATATCTAAGCCATGAACAGAAGAGAAAACCTAAAATTACTCTTTACCGGTTCGGTTGGAACAGGCTTATTATTAGCAGGATGTTCTCCTGAAGAGCAGGCGCTTCCTAAACAAGCACTACTATCTGGAGGGACCATTGGAGGAAGAACCGAAGAGGAGAAATTAAGAGATCAAGAACTTCTTTCAGAAAACTTCTTTACAGAAGATGAAATGAAGAAACTCAATATCTTGGTGGATATCATTATCCCAAAGGATGCTGAATCTCCTTCTGCCACAGAAGTAAAAGTTCCAGAATTCATGGAATTCATCATGAAGGACATGCCCTATAATCAAACCCCGATGAGAGGTGGATTGATGTGGCTGGACTTTGAAGCTGATGAGAAATTCGGTAAGCCATTCTTGGAACTAAGCCATGATCAAGTAATTGAAATCGTAGAATTGGTAGCGTGGCCGGATAAAGCAACTCCTGAATATGAAGGAGCTGTCAAATGGTTTAACCTGCTTAGAAATCTTACTTGTTCAGGTTATTTCTCTACCGAAGCGGGATGGAAATACATTGATTACAGAGGAAATCAACCTAATGTTTGGGATGGGGTACCTCAAGAAGTGATGGATAAACATGGCTTTACCTTACCTGAAAAATATGTACCGATCTATCTCAAACCGGAAGACCGTGGTACGGTAGCCAAATGGGATGAGGAAGGAAACCTAATCGGTTAAAATTTTGACCAGAAGCCTCTGAAAACTAATTTTTCAGGGGCTTTTTTCTTTCGAATTTTTCCAGATAAATTCTAATTAGTATTTTTCAAGAAACTAAACCACATGAAATCTTTACTCAAAACCAGCTTCTACCTTTTGCTGCTTTCTGCTATTTCTTGCTCCGAGAAATCAGAGACGATTATTGAACCCACCTCTTATTCTTTAGAAATATTGGACTCATTGGACCTCGCTATACTTGGAAATCCTTTGATAGCTGATGTTAAATCTGATGGATCAAAATTTCTTTTTTATGACTTTGCGAGCTCAGACCTAATCGTCACAAATGCGGAAGGTGAGATTCAAAGTAAATTCTCAAAAAAAGAGGACACCCCTGATGCCTATGGTTTCATGATGGAAGTACCCGGTTTTTTTGGCTCAAATCAAATAGCTATTGTAGGAATGAAGGGCATTTTCCTTTATGATTATGAAGGTAATTTGATCAAGAAAATGGATCATCCAGAATCCCTTGGAGGAGCAGGTTTTATGGCCTTTCCAGGGAAACACACAGAATCCACGGAAATCAATGGAAATGACTATTTGATCACAAAGTCTGTCAGGTCAAGGGATAGTTTTAATGGCGAAATGAAATTCTATAATAGTTTCAAGGCATTGGAATTAATCAATCCTGAATCAGGAAGTTTCACTGAAATGGTTCCGTTTGAAGAGGGAAGTATGTTTTTGAACGGCACAGGTTATTATGAAAGCGACTATGCCCCAGCTTTTGAAACAAAAGATGGAAAACTATATATCAGTCTTGGAGCAGAACAAAAACTCCATGTTTACAATCTTTCTTCAGAAGGAGCATCTCTTGACACTGCTATCTCCTTTTCTATTCCTGGTTTTGAAACATTAGTACCTAAAGATCTATCTGAGTTTTCCGAAGGAACTGTTACAATTAGTGGAAGCACCCCTTCCATTCGGAATATCCATATTATTGACAATAAAATTTTATTGCATTACTACCCAGGTATAGATCCTGAAAAGATGAAAGAAGCAGAACTTCTTTGGGAACAAGGCAAACAAGAAGAGGCTGGAGAATTATATGAAAAACTAGAAGCAGAACTGGACCAAGGACTTTTAGTGATTGATCAAAATTCTTTAAAACTTGAAGGAATCATCCCCCTTCCTGACAACATAAATAAAACTGGGTTTACTTCTGCAAATGGATTTCTCTGGATGGAAAAAGCAGCCAATGAAGAACAAGAGGAAGATTTTTTAAGAATATACAAGGTAAAAATTCTAGAAAAATGAAACTCAAAACCAACTTATTGATAGTCACTTTAGCTGTTTTCTCAATTGCTTGCTCAGAGGAAAAAGTGGCTGAACAGACCTCTATTCCCCTTCCTTCTCAAAATTTAGAGTTTGAAATATACGATTCACTGGTAGTGGATCATTTAGGCAACTTGACCCTAATGGACATCAGTCCTGATGGAAGCACCTTTCTTTTGCAGGATCAAGGGTCCAATGATATTTTAGTTATAAATGGCCAAGGAGAAATCCTATACCAATACAACAACTCGGAAGACGGCCCCAATTCCTACATAAATAAAAGTGGGAAAGCCTTATTCATCAACAATGAGGAATACCTTATCCCAACCACGATGAACCTTGTCCAATACAAGCTTTCGGGAGAACTTCTCAATACCTTTAAACCAGAATTTTCTGGCAGTGCCAATCTGATCGTTTCTTCTTCAAAATCAGTAATCAAACAGGGCGAAAATTATTTCTTCAAAATCCAGGGAAGGTATCCAGAACAAAATGATCTTGTTAACAGCAGGAATTTAGAAAAGGTGAATGTGAATACCGGAGAATACCAACCAATTATTCCAATTCCTAAATCTTCTAAGTTTGCAAATCCAGAAGCTAATTTTGCTGGCTTTGATTATTATCCTGTTTTTGACGTGGATCAGGATTCCTTGTATTTCATATTTAGGAATGAGCCCAATCTTTACACCTTCTCCTTATCCAATTTGGATAGTCCTGCATTTACCAAAACGATTCCGTTTGAGGAATTCATAGAGCGTAACAGCAGTCAAGGATTAGAAAACGGAGGCTTCAATATTAGGGACCTTTTACTGGGGTCAATCAATGACCTTAAAAAAATGGAGAGTGGAGAATTCTTGATCTTTTACACTTCAGGGTTGACAGACCAAGAGGCCGAAGAAGCAATGTCTGGTGTTTCTAGTGATTTCAATCAAATTTTTGAAAATGCGGATAAAGTGAATACGACAGGCTATGTAATTTTTGACGGACAAGCGGTGAGTAAACTCATCGAAAAAAATGAGCTTTTATCCAATTTGGCAAAATTTGTCTCCAGAGATGAAATTTGGTTCAATTTGAATTTCTCAGAAGTAGAAAACGATTATTCCGTTATTTACAAAACCCGGATTGTACAGAAATAAAAAAAGCCATTTTAATTCATCTTCAAATGGCTTTTCTATTCCCATGTGAGTTTAAAACAATCGGAATCCTAAGGATAGAATCCATTGGTTCAGTCGATGGTCTGTTTCATAACCTCCCACCGAGTTAGAGATATTCCCTAAAGCGCTTTCGTATTTGGCATCGATAATCAGGTTTCCTATATCCAAACCAAGACCTGCCTGGTAACCTAGGGTAGATTTTTTAAAGTCCACATCCCGCACATCTTCTCCCGCATTCTTTAATTCCGAGTTGACATTAAAGCTTGCAATAGGCCCCGCTTGAAGCCTCAACACATTGAATAACTTGAACCCTAGCATCACTGGGACATCCAGTCTATTAAAGCTAGACTCATACTCATTGCTTGGCTGAGATCCCATCTCCTCAAAGGAGAACCTTGCTTTGGTTTGAGTATACAGTAATTCAGGTTGAACAAAGAAACCACCTAATCCTACCCTTGCAAACAATCCGACATGATAGCCAAACTTGGCATCTCCAGATTTAAGGTACTCTTTTGAAAGGTCTAATTTGGTTTGGCTGATCCCCACCTTGGGTCCGATGGCAAAATCCTGAGAGAATGCCGATAGGGCAAAGCTCAAAAAGGCGAACGTAAAAAGAAGTTTTTTCATAGCTGCTAAATTGGTTTAGTCACCTAATAACGAAGGTTTGTGAAAAAAATTTAGCAATGTTCTTGCCAAGCCAACAATCAATTGAGCTGGGCGTCCACTTTTAGTTTGGCTAAAGTGTATAAATCATAAAAATCCAGAGGTTTAGAAACCAGCGAATCGAAAGCAATCGCACTCTTTTTACGGTAATATTCTACATCTCCTGCAGTAAAACCTATAACTGGAATTCTTTTGGAAAAATCCTGCTTTTTGAAATTCATTAAAAATTCAATGCCATCCATTTCTGGCATGACTATATCGGTAAGGATTACATGAAAGCCATGATCGGTTTCTAAAACCTTCAATGCCTCCAATCCATTATGCGCAGTAACCACCATGTCATGGGACTTTTCGAAAATCTTTCGAAGAATCAATAAGTGAATCTCATCATCGTCGACTACTAATACACGCATACTTGGTATGTCATTTTACAAAATACTTTTATAAGTATATGAAATTCATCTCATACCAGCATCAATTCCAAAAAGATATTTATTCAAAACAAAAAAAGGGAGCTTAAAAGCCCCCTTATTTAATTCTTAGTATTGGTTTTATGCAGCTTGAGGATCCCCAAATACTCCAACCATGTTTAAAATCAACAAGATGATAACAATCGGACAAACCCATTTGATGAAGAACATCCATCCTGTTCTAAACAAACCTTTAAACCCAGGAGCTCCTGAAGCCAATTCATCTGCATAATCGGAGAGCTTTTGTCCCCAACCTGTATACAAACTTAACATCAGACAAATCACAATCACTGCGAAAGTACCGAATACGAAGTCCATGATTCCGAAGAACCCTTCCAGTTGGTTACCGAAGAAATTTAAATGGAAAGAATGAAAGAAGTTACCAGGAATCTGGGACAAAGCTGAAGGCACAGATAGTAACATGGCTGCGATACCTACTGTCCACGTTGCTCTTTTTCTTCCCCACTTTTTGTCATCAATCAAATATGCAACTGGTACTTCCAACATGGAAATTGTGGAGGTCAAAGCAGCTACCATCAATAAAATGAAAAACAAACCTCCAATAATATTACCGCCTGGCATGGCATCAAATACCTTTGGAAGTACATCAAAAACCAATGCTGGTCCTGCTGCAGGATCTTTTCCAGGTAATAAGGCGAAAAGCGCCGGGAAAACCATTAAACCACCTAGGAGTGCTACGGAAGTATCCATCCCAGCAATCCAACCAGAAGACTGGATGATATTGGCACTTTTAGGTAAATAAGAGCCGAACGTAATCATCAAACCCCATCCTACAGACATGGAGAAGAATGCTTGACCGAGTGCCTGAAGGATCACAGTAGCATTAATCTTGGAGAAATCTGGGGTTAGGTAATATTCAATTCCAGCTTCAGCACCTTCCAGTGTAACTGACCTTCCAGCAATGAAAATGATAATAATGAATAATACAGGCATCAAAAATTTAGATGCTTTTTCAATTCCTCCACTTACTCCCCCTAAAACGATCAAGATCGTCATCATGATGAAAATGAAAGTCAATGGAATCACATACATCGGAGTTTCTACAAACACCTCAAAATCAATAGGAATATTGATGATTTCGGTAAAAATATACCCTACCGTCCATCCAGCGATTACTGAATAGTAGCTAAAAACAAAAAAGCAGACCAATACACAAAGTACTCCTGCTATTTGCCAAAATTTATTCCCTCCTGTTTCACGAATGGCTCCAATTGGGTTTTTACCTGATTTTCTACCTAAAGCAATTTCATTGAACAAAAGAGGTAAAGCGATTAAGAGTACACAAATAATGTATACAAAAACAAAAGCGCCTCCTCCGTTTTCACCTACTAGATACGGGAATCTCCAAATGTTCCCCAGACCTACTGCCGAACCTGCTGCGGCCATGATAAATCCGAGGCTCGACCCCCACTGACCTCTTTCTTCGGTGTTTGGACTTGCTGCCATAAATTATTACTTAATTAAATTTGAGTGATACTAAAGTTAAATATTGGGTAAGACTAGCTGTTTTACGAGCTGGCTAAGATAATTTGTTTTGATAAAATACCAATTGCCGTTCGGAAAGTTTTAGGCTCAAAATCAAGGACTTTTCTGGCTTTTTCAATAGAAAATCCTGTTTTAAGGGGTCTTTTTGCTGGCTGAGTAAATGTTTTTGAATCAACTCTTGCGATAAGGGATTTGTCTAAGCCAAAATAGTCCGCCGTAACCATGGCCATCTCATAAGGAGTAAGAAAATCGGGACCAGAAATATTAAATATTCCTTCAGCTCCTTTCTCAGCAATTAAGATACAACCCTCTGCCAAATCTTCTGCAAGCGTGGGAGTCCTGAATTGATCATCGACTACTTGAATATTTTTTCCGGATTCCAATGAAGACTTTACCCAAAGGATAATGTTGCTGCGACTCATGTCATGTGCGATACCAAACACCAGCACGGTCCTTGCAATTGCCCATTTAGTTGCGGAAGCTTGCACCAATTGCTCTGCCTCCAACTTCGTCTCCCCGTAATAATTCACCGGAGCAGGAACTGCCTGTTCATCTAAAGGACCTTCTTCTCCCGAAAAAATAAAATCAGTGGAAACAAAAATAAAGTGTGCTCCCACGCTTTCTGCAGCTCGCAATAAGTATTCAGTGGCTTTTACATTAACTTTATAGGCGGCCTCCTGGTGAAGTTCACATTCATCTACGTTGGTCATCGCTGCACCATGAATAATAATATCAGGATGAACCCTTTTAATTTCTGAATGTACTTTTGACTCGTCTGTAATGTCAAGTGTTACATATTCAAATTCCTGATTGGGAATTCGGCATGCACCTTTTCCAAAACCAATGACTTCAAAGGTCCCTCGGTCGATTAATTGGCTTACTAGCTTTTGGCCAAGCAATCCGTTTACCCCAGTAATCGCTATTTTCTGCTTACTTATTTTTGGGGTAGACAAACCCATATTCTTTCTCAATTTTATCCTTAGACATTTTTTCCACTGTCACAGTCATCCAAACCGGGTCGGTTGGTTTATCCCGAAAACCAGTTGGTTCCTCAGCAATTCTATCTACCACATCCATTCCCTGAACTACCTGACCAAAAACCGTGTATTCGCCATCCAAGTGGGGAGTTCCCCCTACCGTCGTGTAAGCTTCTACTTGGGCAGGAGAGAAATTTTTAGTCACATTAATATTCAGCGACTCTTCAATTTCCTTACTCTTTGATATCAGCAATGACGTCAAACTATCAAATTCCTGAGCCTCATATAACCTCACATATTCATTTTTTAATTCTTCTTGGCTTCCCAATTGAATGTACTTCATAAAAGCAGGCTGAAGTAAACTCAGATCCACCATCAATTCATCTTCAGAATATACTTTACCTAATACAATATAAAACTGGGATCCATTGGATCGTTTTTCAGGATTTATTCCATCTGGTTGGCGTGCCGCTGCAATCATCCCGCGTTGATGAAAATGATTCGAGGTGATTTCAGCAGGTAAGGTAGGCCAGGTAGCAGGATCCAATCCTTCTTTTGTGAAGACATCTCCTCCTTGAGCCATAAAACCTTTCATTACCCGGTGAAATTCGGTAGAATCAAATCTTCCCTCTTCCGCAAGGGAAATGAAATTGGATTTATGAACTGGGGTATCGTCAAAAAACACTGCGACTATATCTCCAAATTCGGTATGAATCGTGGCCACATAATCCTGATCCCCACCACAAGAAAAAGAGCTGATCAACAGAACAGCCCAAAGGACTAATTTAATTGGGTTCCTCACTTGTTCAATGTTGTTTTTATCTGATCTAATATCTTTTTACCACCTCTTGCAAATACTTCCTCTGCCAATTTCTCTCCTAACGCTTCCGGTTGATCTGCACTTCCGCTTACAGAAACACTGATTCTTTCTTTCCCATCTAAACTGACTATCCCCCCTTTCAAAGTAACGGTATCTCCTTGATTATCAGCCAAAGCAAAGACCGGAATACTACATCCCCCTTCTAAGACCCGCAAATAGCCTCGCTCTGCACGCAATTTGATTTCTGTTTCCCGGTGGTTACACGCTGAAATGATGAGTTCTTTTACTTTGGGATCTAAAGTGCTGGAAGCTTCAATGGCTACGGAACCTTGGCCCACGGCAGGGGTAAATTCTTCCAAGCTCAACTTTTCTACAATCATCTCATCATAGCCCATTCTATGAACTCCTGCATAGGCGAGCAAAAGTGCATCACAAAGCCCATCTTCCATTTTTCGAATTCGGGTTTGCAAATTCCCTCTTACCTCCACAGTCTTGACATGTGGGTAAAAGTGTTTGAGGGTGGCTACTCTTCTGGTAGAGGAAGTCCCCAAAACCAAAGGTTGGGAGCTATCCGAAAGTGTGATCCCTTTTTTATGTGAGGCAATCACATCATTTTCAATTTCCCTCTCAGTAAATGCAATAATTTCAAAGCCATCCGGAAGGTTTGACTGCATATCCTTGGCACTGTGAACCGCAATGTCAATTCTTCCATCCAGTAATTGATCTTCTAATTCTTGGGTAAAAACTCCTTTACTCCCAATTTTAGAAATAGACACATCTAAGATTTGGTCTCCTTTTGTATCAATGATGACAATTTCTGTGGCTAGTCCGGACTTTTGAAGAAGTTGTTCTACATGGTATGCTTGCCACAAGGCCAGTTTACTTCCTCTAGTTCCTATTTTGATCAATCTGCTCATTGATTAGTGACTCTACCGGAGTTTCTTTTTCTCTTTACTCCGCCTTCTATAAATTTAATGATTTCACCTGCGATGTCTATTCCAGTAGCTTTTTCAATTCCCTCTAGTCCAGGTGAACTGTTTACTTCAAGAATTAATGGGCCTCTGGCCGACTGTAACATATCTACACCAGCAACATCCAATCCCAAGGCCTTTGCAGCTCCTAAGGCAGCAGCCTTCTCAGCTCTCGAAAGTTTTATGACTGTAGCCATTCCTCCGCGGTGGAGATTGGATCTAAATTCACCTTCAGCACCTTGTCGTTTCATGGCCCCTACTACCTTTCCATTGACAACGAAAGCGCGAATATCGGCTCCTTTTGCCTCTTTTATAAATTCTTGGACAATAATTCTTGCCTTTAATCCATGAAAGGCTTCAATTACTGACTGTCCAGCTTTTTTTGTTTCCGCCAAAACCACTCCCAATCCTTGGGTTCCTTCCAATAGTTTGATGATCAGAGGAGCTCCACCTACTTGCTCAATTAATTGCTTCTCTCCCCCTTTGGAAAAATTGGTGAAGGCAGTCTTAGGCATGCCCAAACCCGCTGTTGATAAAATCTGCAAGCTTCTTAGTTTATCCCTGCTTCTCACTATCGCTTGGGAATTCACCACAGAAAAAGCCCCCATTAACTCAAATTGTCTTACTACAGCTGTTCCATAAAAAGTAACTGAAGCTCCTATCCTTGGAATGATGGCATCTACGTTAGTAATTTTTTCTCCTTTATAAATAATAGAAGGGCCTTCTTGCTCAATGATAATATCACAAATACTATGATTGATCACCATTCCTTCGTGGCCAGCAGCATGAACTGCTTCCAAAAGCCTTTTGGTGGAGTATAAATTTGGGTTCCTAGAAAGGATTGCAATTTTCATGATTTTCAATTTTTCCTAAAAGAAATTGGTTATTTCTCTTTTGGTTTTTGGCGGTAAACTTTAGCTAGATTATAACCTGATACGTCTACAAGAAACTTATCCTTCAATATCTTCCTACCTAGTAAAATAGGATTACGCATTTTGGACCGGTCCGAAAGAGTAAATTCCGCAGGATATTCTTCCCCTGCAAGTTGAAATGTCACTTGGATTAAATACCTGGTCTCTGCTTGTCCAAATGAATTTTTAACACTTTTCTCACGAAACCGATCCACCTTTATTTCTTTACCTGTATATGATCTATGTCCAGGCATCAATACCCGAAAGGTAAGTACCTTTTTCCCATCCTCTTCTTTTACCTGAATGTTTTCCGCATGGATACTGCTGGTGTAGGCACCTGTATCTACTTTTGCCCAAACCAGATCAAGGTCAAAATCCGGAATGGAAACTTTCTCTTTTCTACCAATAACTTTCTTTTCCATTTTAACTGGTTTTTGCCATTGAAAGCAAAACTTTCATAGAAAGGTCAGTAAATATCATTTTGGCATTCCCATTACGTTCCAAATGATAGTGGGCCTCATTGAAAGATTCGTACAACTCCATCACATGGGTTTCCTTAAGGACTCTTCCGGAAATTTTTTCAATAAAACCACGATCTTCTCCTGTCGTTCTCAGCAGTTCCTCCAAACTGAAGTTCTTGAGCATAATTTCTCTCAATACATTCAAACCAGTAAGGATCATAGATTTCTGAGCCTCTTTGTCAATTTTATGGAAGTTGTCAGCCAGTTCAAACAAGTCCTTTAATTTCTTGCTGTAGCACAGTAGAAACCATTCTCTTATTTTGCTTACCTGTTCATCCTCCACCTCATTGACTAAGCGATAGGCAGCTCTTAAATCGCCATCAGCCAGCATGGATATTTGCTCCGCCAATTTACTTTCACACTGCCCGGATTCCACCAAATGATTTTTTACCTCTTCATCAGAAAAGGCTCTTACCATTACCTTTTGAGTCCTGGACAGAATGGTGGTCAGCAATTGGTCTGGTTGAGAAGTAACCAGCATAAACACAGTTTTTGCAGGCGGTTCCTCAATAATTTTCAAAAGAGAATTGGCTGCCGAAGGGTGTAGATACTCAACTCCCCAAATCAACATCACTTTATACCCTCCTTCAAAAGACATCAAAGACAAAGACTGAATGATCTTTCTGGCTGCGCCTTTCGAGATATTTAATTGTTTCTTCTCAAAACCATTAAAGTATATAAAGTCATGCATGTTGCCATATGGCTGTTCCAATGCAAAAGTCCTCCAATTGGCCAGTTCATTATTTTTCTCATCCTCTTCTCCTTCTTTATCTTTTGAAATAGAAGGAAATGCAAAGTTCAAGTCCGGAACAATTAATTTTTCCATCCTTTTGCAATAGGAGCATTCTCCACAGGAATCTTTCTCACCTGGATTCTGACAAAACAAATAAGTAGAAAGCGCCAATGCCATGGTCAAGCTTGCAGAGCCTTCGGGCCCATGAAAAAGTAATGCATGTGCCAAATGATTGTTTTTGACAGCATTGATCAGATTTTCTTTGGTCTCGGGTAAACCCGGAATATCAGCAAATAGCATGGTTTAATTTATTCAGGAAGAAGTTTCCCAAATTCTATAGGTTTTGGTTAATTCAAAAATCCAATGAAGAATTTCTTCATCTTTTTTTGTCCATTCTACCTTTCTTCTTGCCATCACAGCAATAGCAGTCTCTTTAAATTTATGGAACTGGTAAGTAGACATGCCCTCTCTTCCTCCCCAAGAAAAGGAAGGAATAAAGTTTCGGGGATATCCACCTCCGAAAATATTGGCCCCAACCCCTACTACAGTTCCCGTATTAAACATGGTGTTTATCCCAGATTTGGCATGATCCCCCATCATCAATCCACAAAACTGTAATCCTGTATCTGCGAAGCTTCCTTTGGTATAATCCCAAATCTTGACGGATGCATAATTATTTTTCAGGTTACTGGTATTGGTATCTGCTCCTAAATTACACCACTCTCCAATGACAGAATTTCCCAAAAATCCTTCATGCCCTTTATTACTGTAACCAAAGATCACAGAATTGGAGATTTCACCTCCCACTTTTGAAAAGGGACCCACGGTCGTATCTCCTCTCAATTTTGCCCCCATGTTCACTGTAGAACCTTCACAAAGAGCAAACGGACCACGAATTAAAGAACCTTCCTGGATCTCTGTATTTTTCCCAATATAAATCGGACCATTCTCTGCATTTAACACCGCAGCTCTTATGACTGCTCCTGGTTCAATAAATATATTTTCAGGGGCATAGACCTTTGTATGAGGGTCTGTAATTAAAGCAGACTCCCTCCCTTCCGTAATCAGCTTAAAATCCGAGGCAATTTCAGCACCGTTCAACTGAAAGATAGTACTGCTTTTCTGAATCAGAACAGGATCAAAATCCAACTGAATAGCCTCTTTCTCCTTGGCTGAATCTAGGTTCTTCTCAGTTTCACCGATATAAGACGCCAATAGAGTTTTACCAAAGAACAAAGCCTGATTTTCTTTCAATTGTTTCAAACAGGCTATTGCTTGCTCATTAGGAAGCCAGGCTCCATTAATGGCAAGTTGCGTACCTGGTTTTCTTTGAAACCTGTCTTTGAGGTATTTCTGGGTAAGGTAAGATATCTCAGCGCCTAAATGGACTCTCCATTTTTCTGAGATTTTTAATATCCCCACTCGGATATCTGCCACCGGCCTGGTAAAAGTAAAAGGGAGTAGTGATCCCCGAATCGCCGGATCATCAAATAATAACAAGTTATCCATGGGGCAAAAATAAAAAAGTCTCCCGGAATCCATGCTCCGGAAGACTTTTTAGAATGTGTCGCAGGAGAATTACTTCTTCTGAGCGTATCTTCTGTTGAATTTCTCAACTCTACCAGCTGTATCAAGCATCATTTTCTTACCAGTATAGAATGGATGAGATTGAGAACTCACTTCAATTTTATATACAGGGTATTCATTACCATCTTCCCAAACGATGGTTTCGTTAGTTTCGATAGTTGACTTGGTCAAAAACTTGAACTCGCTAGAAGTGTCGTAGAAAACCACGTCTCTGTAGTTTGGATGAATATCGGCTTTCATTGTATCGTTAGTTTTATTGTACCTTTTTCAAATGAGGCACAAAGTTACCCTTTTTCAGAAAATCCACAAAATCTTTCTAAAGTATTTCTAAATGAATTATTAAAAACTAGGATCTTTGGCTTCGAAATTCAAAAATACTCTCTTTATTTAAGAATCATCCGCTTTTTTTAGCTTTAATCCAATGCAAAAAAAACTACTTAGATCGACTGGACTCTTTTGGATTATCCTGATTTGTCTTATTTCTTCTCCTTTTTTGGCATCTGCACAAGGGTCTTACATCCCGTTTGACCGAGATTATTATCATCTAATAGATCGGTATCAAATCCTTCAGGGCAAAAATAATTCGTTCTTTCACACGGCTACCAAACCCTACCGAAGGGATGATGTCGCCAAGTATTTAGATAGCATTGCAAATTCGGAGGTTATTCAGTCCAGATCGGATGAATTTAATTTGGCCTACCTAAGTCAGGATAATTGGGAATTTATCGATCGGGAAACCCCAGAGTCAAAAAAGCCTTTTTTGAAAACTCTGTATAGAAGACCTGGAGACTTTGCACACTATTATAGTGAAGATTTTGACATTCATGTAAGTCCTGTGATTTACTTGAACGGGGGGTTCGAACCAGATAACGATCAAAACCCAAATCGCCTCTCTAGGGGGGTAGTATTGAGAGGGTCTATTGACAAAAAGGTAGGGTTCTATACCTATTTCACTTCTTCAGAAGCATTTTTCCCAACGTGGGTCAAAGGGTACGCCCTCCACAATGGAGCTGTGCCAGGGGAAGGTTTTTGGAAACAATACAATACCAATGGCTACAGTTACTTCTCTGCATTGGGCCACGTCAGTTTCAATATCACCAAGCATATTGAAATCGAAGTAGGCCATGATCGCAACTTTATCGGAGAAGGCTATAGATCCTTTCTACTCTCGGACTTTTCTAATCCCTACATGTTTGTCAAGTTCAATACCCGAATATGGAAATTTCAGTTGACGAATATCTGGACGCAAATGACAGCTGATGTAGATTATGATCGAGGTAGACCTACGGACGGAAGGTATCCTCAAAAATGGTTTTCCTTCCACCGCCTGGGATTCAACATCGGCAAAAACGCCAATCTAGGGTTCTTTGAATCTGTCATGACCGACCAAGCTGATTTCAATTATTTCAACCCAATCGTCTTTTACCGCTGGGTAGAGCAATCCCTGGGCACTCCAGACAAAGTAATGCTGGGATTGGATGGCAAATGGAATTTCTATCCAGGCATGCAGGTTTATGGTCAATTTGCTTTGGATGAATTCGTTTTCTCAGAGTTTTTTGGACAAGATGGAAAAGGGTCCAAAAGAAATAAATATGGAATTCAGGCAGGTTTGAAGTATTACGACTTACTGAAAGTTTCAAACTTAGACCTTCAATTAGAATTCAACTCTGCAAGACCATACACATTCCAGGAGAAAAACGATTATCAATCCTATAGTAACTGGCGAACTCCATTGACACATCCCCGTGGCGCCAATTTTCGAGAAATGCTTGGAATCATACGTTACCAACCCCTTCCTAGATTAAGTCTTACTTTTCAAAGCATGTACCAATTGTATGGAGCTGATCCGGATGAAGAAACTAATTGGGGTGGAGATGTGCTAAAAAACAGGTTAGAGGGTAGCCCAACGGGATTGTTTGGGAATGAAATTGGTCAGGGAATTGAAAATAAAGTGGTGCAAACTCATCTGAATGCTTCCTACATGTTAAAGCATAATTTCTTTATCGATGCTTCCCATACTTGGAGAAGAAGGACTGCCCAGGATTTGGATGCGCCAGCTACCAATAACTACCTTCAATTAGCATTTCGATGGAACTTCATTAGACCGGATTACAATTACTAAAGTATGCCGCAGGAAATTCCGTAACTTGCGAGCTTATTTTCAGGATTTACTTACATGAAAACATACCTGCGGATATTGGCCTATGCCAAGCCTTATGGAAGGTTTGTTCCGATTTATATTATCTACGCATTTCTATCCATTGTATTTGGGTTACTCAATTTCACGCTCCTCAAGCCTCTGTTTGATGTAATCTTTGAACAAGTGGACCCAGAAGTGTTGTCTGCCTATCAACAAAAGCCAGATTTTAGTTTTTCAATTGAATATTTCACCCATTTATTCAATTACAACTTCCTGCAGGTAGCCGAGGAGTTTGGCAAACTTGGCACACTCTTTTATGTCTGTATTATTATTGTAGTATCGGTATTCTTATCTAACCTCTTTACTTATTTATCGGGAGTGGTGCTTGCCAAAGTAAGAGCGATTGTGATAAAAAAGATGAGGATGGATATCTTCAACCACGTAAGTCAATTGCATATCGGTTATTTCTCCAATGAGCGTAAAGGAGATTTAATGTCCAAGATGACCAATGATGTACAAGAGGTTGAAAACACCATTGTCCAGTCTTTAAGAGTGGTATTTAGAGAACCTGTGACCATCATTTTGTATTTCAGCGTATTATTTTTCATGTCTGCCAAGCTTACTTTTTTTACCATTCTAATTATCCCAATCACCGGAGCCATTATTGGTGGGATCACCAGAAGGTTAAAAAAGAAGGCGGTAGAAAGCCAACAATCCTTAGGCAGACTGGTCAATATTTTGGACGAGTCCTTAGGTGGTATGCGAGTGATCAAAGCATTTAATGCGGAAAACTTCATGGAAAAGAAATTTGACCGAGAAACAGATTACTACTCAGGTGTCAATATTAATATGGCCCGTAAAAATGAATTGGCCTCTCCAATTTCCCAATTCTTGGGTGTCACAGTAGTTGCGGGTATCTTGGTATATGGGGGAAGTTTGGTTTTGAGTGGTAATTCACAATTGGGAGCCAGTGATTTTATTACCTATATCATCATTTTCACCCAAGTACTCAATCCAGCCAAAGAAATTTCAAGAGCAGTCAGCAGTATTCAAAGAGGCATTGCTTCTGCAGAAAGAATTTTTGAAGTAGTGGATACCCCTCCTCAGATAAATTCTGCAGAACCAGCCCTGACTTTAAACTCCTTTGAAAAAGAAATTTCTTTCCAGAAGGTAAGCTTTGCCTACCAAGATCAATTGGTCCTCAAAAACATCAATTTTAAATTAGAAAGAGGGAAAACCATTGCCTTAGTAGGTCCATCAGGAGGTGGAAAATCTACAATTGCAGATCTGGTGCCACGGTTTTATGACCCAAGTGAGGGACAAATATTACTAGATGGCAATGATCTCAAAAAGTTTAAGCTAGAAGACCTCCGAGCGTTGATGGGAATTGTTACGCAAGAATCAATTCTCTTCAATGATTCTGTTTACAATAACATAGCGTTTGGGATTGAAAATGCGACTGAGCAGCAGGTAATCGAAGCTGCAAAAATTGCCAATGCCCACCAATTTATTTCCCAATTGGAAAACGGCTATCAGACTTCAATTGGAGAGCGAGGTTCCAAGCTGTCAGGGGGCCAACGTCAACGTGTCAGCATTGCAAGAGCCGTATTAAAGAATCCTCCTATCTTGATTTTGGATGAGGCGACATCTGCTTTGGATTCTGAATCAGAGTTATTAGTACAGGAGGCGCTTACTAAATTAATGTCCAACAGAACGACATTGGTAATTGCACATCGACTCAGTACTATTCAACATGCAGACGAAATTCTAGTTATTGAAAGAGGAGAAATTGTTCAGAGAGGAACTCATCTTGAACTGATTGAACAAGAAGGGCTTTACCAGAAACTTTCCAGTATACAGTCGGTTTAGTATATTCGTAAAAAATATTAGTTGAAATGAAGAAATTCCATCAATTTGCCCAAATAGCACTGCTGATCTTTTTCGTGGCATATCTCATCTTTTTTATGGCATTCAACACGCTAGGGAGCATGTTTGGAATGGAAGAAATCACTTCTGATGGCCTTGTCAAAATATTTCTAGCAGGATTAGTATTGGTTCTTCTCACTTGGGCAGGAGCGTATTTCGCTATGAAAAGCCAGTCAGACCAGCTTTCAAAAAAAGAAGTCGAAATGAACAAACTGAAAGCCAAGCTATATGACTTAGAACATCCGGATACTCCAAGTACACCTAAAAGTAAAGAACCAAAACCAACGGATCCTGACAGCTCAGGAATTAAACCAAGACAAAATTTTACGGAATAGGATTCAATCCTTAAAAAAATCAATAAAAAAGGAGACCTATAAGGTTTCCTTTTTTATTGCAATCTATTTTTCTTATCTCCTTAGACTTACTGTTTTCCAATAATAAAATTGCAGTTGCATTTAACTTGAAAATTGGGCAACATTAATCCCAAACCACTAAATTCACCCACCATCCATGAAGCTCTTTCAAACTAAACTCTTTATTTTTTCGGTAATGAAAACAACAAAAATCTACATCTCAATCTATTGAGAAACATCACTAAAATCGGACTGACCTTCGTATTCATCATTTTTACACAATGAGGGTTTGGTTTTAGGCTAAATCAATGAAACCCCTTGAAAATAAAGATTTAATTCAACTAAACATGTATATTAAATAAAAGAAACTTTTCATTTTTAATTATGGTAGCAAAAACTTTTGGAAGTGCAGTCTCTGGCGTAGATGCAAACCTGATTACGATCGAAGTAAATGTGGGACAGGGGACCAGTTTTTACATGGTAGGGTTACCTGATTCTGCAGTCAAAGAATCGCAGCAGCGTGTAGAATCTGCACTTAAATATTTTGGATACAGAATGCCCCGACAAAAGGTAGTCATCAATTTGGCTCCAGCAGACATTAGAAAAGAAGGCTCTTACTATGATTTGCCTATTGCGATGGGGATTCTACAAGCATCAGAGCAAGTAGAGTTTCCTGAACTTGATCAATACATCATTATGGGAGAACTTGCACTGGACGGTAAGTTGAGAACTATCAAGGGAGTACTGCCTATTGCTATAGAGGCCCGAAAAAAAGGGTTTAAGGGTTTCATTCTTCCTTCAGAAAATGCCCAAGAGGCATCCATAGTTAATAATCTGGATATCATTCCAGTAAAAACGCTGGAAGAAGCATCGCAATTTTTACAAGGTGATTTGAAAATAGATCCCTTGGTTACTGATACCAGAGATATTTTCTACCATTCGTTAAATGAAAGCGAATTTGATTTTGCCGATGTTCAAGGGCAAGAAAACATCAAGCGTGCCATGGAAATTGCGGCTGCTGGAGGTCATAATGTGATTATGATTGGCCCTCCTGGAGCTGGAAAAACCATGCTGGTAAAAAGACTTCCTTCCATTTTACCTCCGTTGACCTTGCAAGAAGCATTGGAGTCTACCAAAATACATTCTGTGGCAGGAAAATTAGACAAGAATGGAAGTTTGCTTGCACAAAGACCATTTCGAAGTCCGCATCATACAATCTCAGATGTAGCGCTTGTCGGTGGTGGAGGAAACCCGCAACCTGGAGAGATTTCGCTTGCTCATAATGGGGTCTTATTTTTAGATGAATTACCTGAGTTTAAAAGAACGGTTTTGGAGGTCATGCGACAGCCTTTGGAGGAACGAAAAGTGACTATTTCTAGAGCAAAGATCTCCGTGGATTATCCTGCCAATTTCATGTTGATCGCCAGTATGAACCCATGCCCATGTGGTTATTATAATCACCCTGATAAAGAATGTGTATGTGGCCCAGGGATTGTTCAACGTTACCTGAATAAAGTTTCAGGCCCACTTCTGGATCGAATTGATTTACATGTAGAAGTCACACCAGTTAAGTTTGAAGAAATGACTTCCACCCGAAAAAGCGAATCGAGTCAAAATATTCGAGAACGAGTAATTATTGGTCGGGAGCGTCAAAAAGAACGTTTCAAGGATAATCCGGAAGTATTTTGCAATGCGATGATGCCCTCTCACCAAGTGAAAGAAGTTTGTGAAATCAATGAGGCAGGTAAAATTCTTTTGAAAACAGCGATGGAAAGACTTGGGCTATCAGCAAGAGCTTATGATAGAATCTTGAAAGTAGCCAGAACAATAGCAGATATTTCTGACTCGGATCAGATAAAAGTAGAACATATCGCCGAAGCCATTCAATACAGGAGTCTAGACCGAGAAGGGTGGGCGGGTTGATTTATTCCCCACCACCTAAGTTATAAACACTGCCTTCCTTACAGAGTTCGACAATAAATTGAGGATCTTTAAACTCCATACTTTGTTTAAAAATTTCTTCCAGCTTCTCATCTGAATTTAAAGGATCATGGTGAAAAATCCCCATTTTTCGAACGCCACAAAGCCGACCAAAATCGATGGCCCCATCTATTGAGCTGTGCCCCCATCCAATTTTACCTTTATATTCTTCTTCAGTGTACTCTCCATCATGCAGTAATAGATCCGCATTTCTAGCCAGCTCAAATCCACTGGTCCATTCTGGATCGTAAGGAAAATTGGCCGAACCCAAAAATGGTTCGTGATCTGGCAGATATGTAAATACACATTCCCCATCGTCAATCCTAAATCCCAAAGTTGGGCCAGGATGACAAATATATTCAGACTTGATTTTCAATTCCCCTATCATAAATTCAGAATTATCAATCTCATGAATAACCGGATGGTTGGGAAGTTCATTCATCCTTACGGGAAATAAGGGTGGAGAAAAATACCTTCTGAGCCTATGCAATAAAGGTTCGACAGCGGTAGAAGGGCCCCAAAGATGAACTGTTATATCAGGATGGTATAATGGCTGAAAAAAGCCTAAACCCATCGTATGATCAATGTGCAAATGCGTTAAAAGGATATGGACTTCTTTAATTTTTGGGTTTAGAAATTTCCCCAATCTTTGAATTCCAGACCCTCCGTCCAAGATCACACAGGTATCCTTGTACAACACTTGCACGCAAGAAGTATTCCCTCCATAAATAATATTTTCAGGCCCCGGAGACGGTAAAGATCCCCTACAGCCCCAAACTTTTATAATCATGAGAAATTAGAATTCCAGAATAATGCCATTGCTCCTAAAAACCTATTTGGCCTTCCCTCCAATGGAATAGAGGTCACCGTAATAAGATGGCGTTCTCCTTTTAAGTTTTTAATATAAAATGAACCGTGAGCCGGTTTTCGATTCGATAAAGTCTGAACCAATGGAAGTCCTTCTGGTGGTAAAGGTTTACCATCCATATCCGTGGGAGTAAAAACCGTAGACCACTCCTCCACAGGCATACTTCCGGTTTCACCAAACCTTAACCCAAGAATAGCTTCAGCAGGTTCGTTATAAAAAACTAATGTCCCTTCTGTGTCAACTAAAAATACCGGCATGCTCATACTATCTGCAAATTGCCTACCTAGAATCATTTCTATTGGTTGCACTGATCTTATTATTTAGTTAAAATGCGAAAAGTGATAGAATATAGCAATTATTTTATAAAAACACCTGCACAACTCATCAATAATCCAAATATGATTTCCAATTAAAGGCACCGATAACAAAATCCTTAGGATACAGTTATGAAGTATCAGTTTTCCAGCATGGATTCATGCTGGATAAATTTCAAATTTTCAACAAGTTATGTATCTTAAAATTAAGCTTTAAAACCACTTACTATGAAAAATATTTTATTCGCATTCCTCTTTTTACCCATAACTTTATTTGGGCAAGATGTAATCCCTACCAATTCAGGAGACATCAAAATCACTCCAATTTTACATGGAACTCTTGTTATAGAATACCAAGAAAAAACAATCTATGTAGATCCCTATGGAGGAGCTTCTGCATTTGATGGACAAAACACGCCTGACATTGTATTGATCACTGATATTCATGGGGACCATCTCAACCAAGAAACTTTGGGAGGACTGGATTTGAGCAAAGCAACTATAATAGCTCCAAAAGCAGTGGCAGACCAGCTAGATGGATCCAAATCAAAGTCAATACTAGTGATGGGTAATGGCCAAAGCCAAAAAGTATCAGAAATTCTTGTCTCCGCCATCCCTATGTACAATCTTCCAGAAACTGATGATAGCAGGCATCCCAAAGGAAGAGGAAATGGCTATGTGATTAGTATGGGTGGTAAAAATATTTACCTATCAGGGGACACAGAAGACATTCCTGAAATGCGAGATTTAAAAGAAATTGATGTGGCATTCGTGTGTATGAACCTACCTTACACCATGGATGTGGATCAAGCTGCTGACGCTGTTTCAGAATTTAAACCCTCCATTGTATATCCTTATCACTATCGTGGCACCGAAGGCCTTGCAGACGTTGAGAAATTCAAATCTCTGGTTAACACCAATGCGCCTGAAGTTGAAGTAAGACTTAAAAACTGGTATCCAAGCAACTAAAAAATGTAGGCAGAATTAACTGCCTATTTTTTTTGTCCCTTGGTAATGTCATTAAGGATACATTTGCCCTGTAAACAAACTGCAGCAATACGTCCTATAACAATACAAAAAATGAACATAGATAAGGTCTCTATCCCAGCTAAACTAGCTCAATTTTCAGATTATTGGAACCCACGCATAGTTGGCGAACTAAATCAGCAACAAGTTAAACTGGTCAAATTTAAAGGGGAGTTCGTTTGGCATCACCATGAACATGAGGATGAGCTTTTCTTAGTCCTTGAAGGAGAGTTTGATATGGAATTCAGGGATAAAACGATCCATTTAAACAAAAACGACTTCTTGATTGTCCCGAAAGGAGTAGAGCACAGACCTGTCGCTTCCCAAGAAGTTTCAGTTCTTTTATTTGAACCTGCTAGTACCTTGAATACAGGTAATACGGTTGGGGATTTAACTAAGTCAGAATTGGAAAAACTTTAAAACTCATGTGATTTTATTAAGGCAATTTAAATTTTATGAGATTGCAGAATTAAACTACCAATCGAAAAAGTAACAAAATGTAGACTATTGGAACGTAATTTTAAGTTCCTTCTTACTTATTCTCTTTAAATCATTCAATTTTTCCCTAAAAAACAAAAACATTTCTTAAAACGTAGTTCATATTCAAAAAAAAGTATTTAATTTATTGTCAAATCAAATGAGTAAAAGTTGATTGAATCACCACCTTAAGTTCCCTTAAGAAATGAGGCTGCATTTTTTGCGGCCTTTTTTATTTCAAAGCCTCGTCTAAATCTTCTAGCAAATCATCTAAATGCTCTAAGCCTACAGAGAGTCTAATTAAATTTTGTGGAGTTTTAGTATCGGGTCCCTCGGAAGCAGCCCTTCTCTCTATTAAGCTTTCTACTCCTCCAAGGCTCGTGGCATTTGTGTAATACTTTAACTTTGAAATCAGCATATCTGCTGTTGTAGCATCCCCTTTTACTTGAAAAGAGAGTATTCCTCCAAATCCTGTCATCTGCCGAGCAGCAATGTCGTGACCTGGATGATTTTTCAAGCCAGGATAATAGACTTTTTCGATGTTTGGGTGTTGAGATAAATAATTTGCTAATACCATTGCATGTTCAGCATGTCCTTTCATTCTATAAGGAAGAGTTTTTATACTTCTACATAAATAGTAACAATCCATTGGGGAAGGAACCGCCCCACCAGTGGTCTGCACATTCTTTATTTTGTCCCAGAATTCATTTTTTTCTTTTGTCACCAAGGCTCCTCCTAAAATATCAGAGTGACCTCCAAAATATTTAGTACTGGAATGCATGACTAAATCAGCTCCTAATAACAACGGGTTTTGAAAAACAGGAGTCGCAAAGGTATTGTCACAGGCAAGGATCGCACCTTTTGATTTTGCCAATTTTGAAATTGCCTCTAAATCAGAAATTTTCAACAAGGGATTGGATGGTGTTTCTACCCAGACCAATTTGGTGTTTTCCTGGAAAGCTTCCTGTACTTTCTCTAAATCAGTCATATCCACAAATGAGGCCTCCAATACTCCATCAAACAAAGTCAAAATTCCTTTTTTTAAACCATGATACATATCATCTGGAGCAATAATATGAGAACCAGGCTTCAAAGCTTGAAATACAGCTATTCCAGCCGCATTCCCCGAACTGAAAGCTGCTGCGTCTTCTCCTCTTTCCAAACTTGCCAATAATTTTTCCAAAGAAGCTCTATTGGGATTATTTGCCCGAGAATAGATCATGGAGTTTTCCTGATGAATAAAAGTGGTACTCAAGGTAATAGGCTGGATTACTGGTTTTTCAGAATCCGACACGAAATTCCCTCCATGAATTGCGATTGTTTCAAACCTCATATTCTTGATTATTTATGTCTTGTTAATCAGAAATGGAAATTAGCAGAATTATCTCCAGAAAGGAAGAAGCTTTACACCAATGTTTATTCAGTCTTTGAAGAATATGATTTTCTAAAAACCGGAAATCTCTAATTCTCTGCCTTTGTTAAAGATTCTAATCAAATACCAATACTATTAAGAGAATCCTTTAAATTTTAAGTACACACTATTTAAGAGAGGCAACATTTTTTTAAGGTCTTTCCAACCTTTTCGCTTGGAATACTCTCTTTTAAGTAGACAGTAAAATTATGGGTATTCAAAAGCTAAATTCAGAGTTAATCAATAAGGTAATCCAACAAGACCGATCCGCTCAATTCCAGCTTTTTGAATTAACCAAAAGTATGCTGTATTCCATTTGTTATAGAGTGTTGGCCAATGAAGACGAAGCAAATGATGTATTGCAGGATGCATATGTGGAAGTATTTCAAAACATACGAAAACTCGAACATCCACAAGCACTTATTTCTTGGATGAAGACCATTACAATTCGGAAAGCAATTAAGGAAAGTAAAAAACAGATTCTTTTTGCTCCGATTGAAGACCATAATCCAGCAACTACCGAAAATTTTGATGCATGGTTTGATGCGGAAGTCTTGGACCAAGCCATTCAAAGCCTTCCTGACGGAGCCAGAACTGTTTTCGTTTTAGTGGCAATAGAAGGTTACTCTCATCAAGAGTCAGCCAAGTTATTAGGGATTTCAGAAAGCACCTCCAAATCGCAACTTCATTATGCAAAAACCTTATTAAAATCCAGAATCACTAATCTCCTACAGGCATGAAAGAATTTAATCCAAATCCTGATTTATGGAGTAGAATTCAAACCCGAAAGGAATTTGATAACCAGCTCCAAGGATTAATCACAGAACTTCCCGAAAGAAGTCCAAAAGCAGAACTTTGGAGTAATATTGAGAATATTCTGGATCAACAGGAAGCACCAATACCAATATGGAAATACCTGTCTATTGCAGCCGCGATCATATTGATCGTATCATTTTCAGGGATCTATTTTATGAACCAAAATTCTACTACCATAAACCCACAAGACCAAGTAGCAATAAATTCTGATGATTTGGATTTAGCTCCCTCAGTAGAAAAAGAAATAATTTTAGAAAAGAAAAATTCTCCCGAAGAACTTCAAAAGGACGCCCCTATTCCACTCGAAGACAATATTGAGAAAAAGAGACAGGATGTATCAGTTCCAAAAAAAGTGGATAAACCAGCTATAACCGAAATAAAGAACAATGGTCTAGAGGCTTCCAGCCTAATTATTCCAGAAAGAAGCCTGCCTCAAAAAGCTCCATCTTACCACCAAGTGACAATCGCTTGGGAGATTCAGGAAAAAATAAAAATCAGAACACAATTTGGGAAACGACCTGAAATAGGTATTCATCAACAAATAGGAAAAGCTGAACCCTCAAAACGGACGATCCAAATAGATTTTAAAAGAAAATAATTCCATCAAACAGATAAAAGTAAAACTCATGAAAAGATACCTATTCGCATCTTGCCTGGCATTCCTATGCTTTTTTCAAGCGAGAGCCCAAGCCTTAGAAAACCAACTGGGAAATACCAATCAAGAATGGCTGGACCGAGACTGGCCAATTACAGACACCTTGATATTTGACTTCCCCAACGCAAGTTCATTGATTATTTATTTTAACAACCAGGAGTTTTCAGTGACAGAATTAGAGGAAGAGTTTGAACCCTTACTAAAAAAAGCAACTGACTTTCCTGAATCCACCACATTAGCTTATAGATTGGGAAAGGAATTCCCTAAAACTACTCTCAGCCATGTAAAATATGAACTAGAGAAAAAATATGTACCCTATGTGGACAGCCTTGAAATGACCTTTCCGGTTGGCCTGGATTTTACAGGAGGAGATTTCACCCCAGTGGTAGGTTTTAGAGCTCATCTCAATTGGAGGAATTTTTCAATGGGCGGTTCCATCATCAACACTATTTATTTTCCCGAAAGAATCGAAAACAATATTAAGGTCAATAGCAGCTGGTTTGTCAATGCAGAATTTTCCTGGGAATTCGGGAATCTAGAAGGGCCTAGAAGAAATACATTTGGTGTCGGATATTTGATTAATGAAAACAAAAGCCAGTTATTTTCTGGAACCACCATGCAGGCATTTTACAATCGAAAACTCAACAAAAATATTTCCATCCAAGTAGGGGTGATCAGCACAGAAAACTTCAAGACTTTTTATCCTACAGTCGGAATTAGGTTTTGGTAACAAAAAAAGCCAGCGGAATGCTGGCTTTTTTCTTAATATCAGAAAGATTTATCTGATTCTATCTACGGATCTTACCAAAGCTTCATCTTTTCTAATGAATCGATTGGCAAGCATATTACAAACCATGGCAGCAAGAACTACCCAAAAACCGATCTTGTAATCCCCGCTTTGAGATAAGGAAAGTTCAGAATTAATTCCATTCGTAGTTATGAAAATAGTGGCAACTAAGCCTACCATGACCAATGAATTGACCATATTCAACATCATTTGCCTACCTCTATTTCTAAATTGGAAAATCGAAATGATTGCCAAAAACCCTACAAATGAGGCCAATGCAGCGATATACCATTTAGATTCTGAAAGTAATACTTCCCCTGAAGCATCATATTTTTCCAAAAAAAGTGCGGTCAAAGAAAAACTTTCTCCTGAATCTGGAATCACTTGATGCCAAATTTCCATACTTAAGGTTATCCCCATAGCGACTGCCACTAAAAACAGGAATATTGTTTGAACTCGTTGAATCATTAGATTTGAAATTTTTTGCAAATTAACAGGCTTATCAGATCAATCACAAGGATTGAAGGTTTCTCTACCTCTTTTGAGTTGGAATAGTATCTTTGCACCCGATGAACCAAACCAAACGATATTTTCTTGAATTAAGCTATAAAGGGACTCCCTTTCATGGCTGGCAAAAGCAAAACAATGCTCTTACTGTTCAGGAATGCCTTGAATCAGCTCTTTCCACCTATTTCAGAAGTGAGATTTCCATTATGGGTAGCGGCAGAACTGATACTGGCGTACATGCCTCCATGCAGGTATGTCATTTTGATTGGGAACAGGAAATTGATCAATTCAGATTCATGAAAGCGATCAATGGTATTTTACCAAAGGAAATAGCGATTCATAAAATTAGAGAAGTAAAAAAAGATGCTCATGCCCGTTTTGATGCGGATGAAAGGTCTTATTTCTACAGAATCATTTTCAGAAAGGACCCGTTTCTGGAAGATTTAGCTTGGTTAAGTTATTTCCAACCTGATGTCTCAAAAATGAACCAAGCCATAGAAGCTTTGTTAGTTCAGGAGGATTTCGAGTGTTTCAGCAAAGTAAATACCGAAGTAAATCATTTCCGATGCAACATATTTTCCGCCCATTGGGAACAAAACGACAATGAATTGGTATTTCATATAACCGCAAACCGTTTTTTACGTGGAATGGTGAGAGCAATTGTCGGTACTTTAATGGAAATTGGACTTGGTAAAAGAAGCCCAGAGGACATGGAGAAAATTATTTTGGCAAAAGACCGAACAAAAGCGGGGAAATCAGCTCCTGCTAAAGGGCTTTTTTTAAGCCGGATTAAATACCCAGAACTAATTTATTTAGACTAAGAAATTTTGAGCCTAGAAAAAGAAAAGCAGTCATCCGGTGAAATTGTAGACACCCAAGTACTTAAGCAGCTTTACAGTCATGTCAAGCCGTACCGAGCACAATTTTATTTCCTGGTGTTTTTGACCATTGCAATGGCCGCGTTGGCACCGACCAGACCTTATTTCATTCAGGTTGCCATAGACGATTATGTAGCCAAAGGGGATGCTCCTGGTTTATTGAATATCATTTATGTTTTGGTGGGATTAATGATCCTTCAAGCGGTAGTCCAATGGGCACATACCTTTTATTCGGGATGGATTGGCCAGGTAATTATCAAAGACATTCGGGTCAATCTCTATAAGCACTTATTGAAATTACGCCTTAAGTTTTTCGATAACACCCCAATAGGGAGATTGGTTACCCGTAATGTTTCGGATATCGAAACATTGGCAGATGTTTTTAGCGAAGGATTGGCAGCAATTATTGGTGACCTACTTCAACTCGTGACCATACTTGGAGTAATGTTTTATATTGACTGGAAATTGACTTTAGTCAGTTTATGCACTCTTCCATTGATGATTATCTCCACTTATATATTTAAGGAGAAAATCAAGGTCACTTTCAATGATGTTCGGAATGCTGTTTCCAACCTCAATTCCTTTCTGCAAGAACACATCACGGGGATGAATATCGTTCAGATTTTTAATAGAGAAGATCGGGAGTTTGAAAAATTCAAGTCAATCAATAAAGAGCATCGGACGGCCCATATCAAATCAGTTCTTTACTACTCTATTTATTTTCCGGTAGCAGAGATTATCCAGGCCATTGGAATCGGCTTGGTCGTATGGTATGGAGCAGTTGGAGTTTTAGGAATGGATTTACAAGTTGGAATCTTGATTTCCTTTATCATGTATTTACAACTCTTTTTCCGCCCCATTAGAATGATCGCTGATCGCTTTAATACCCTTCAAATGGGTGTGGTCAGTTCATCTAGAATATTCAAACTTTTGGAAAGTGATGAGCATATCGCCAATGAAGGAGAACTTAAACCCGAGTCGGTAAAAGGAAATATCAGTTTGGAGCATGTATGGTTTGCCTACAATAATGATGAGTATGTTTTAAAAGACATCAATTTTGAAGTTAAAAGCGGACAGACAGTTGCCTTAGTTGGTGCTACCGGAGCGGGTAAATCCTCAATAATCAACCTGATTTCTCGTTTTTATGAAATCAATGAAGGAGTTATCTCCATTGATGGGAAAGATATTCGTGATTTTGACTTAGGAATTTTACGTAAGCATATCGGAGTGGTATTGCAAGATGTGTTTCTGTTTTCTGACACCATCTATTATAATATCACTTTGGGAAATCCTTCCATTTCCAGAGAACAAGTCATGGATGCAGCAGAACAAGTAGGTGCAAGAAAATTCATCGAAAGACTTCCAGGAGGCTTGGATTACAATGTAATGGAAAGAGGAGCTACTTTATCTGTGGGTCAAAGACAATTAATCTCCTTTGTCCGAGCGATGGTATATAATCCAGAAATCATCATTCTTGATGAGGCTACTTCCTCTGTGGATACAGAAACAGAAGAATTGATTCAGGAATCGATCGATAAGATGATGAAAGGAAGAACTTCCATTGTCATCGCCCACCGTCTTTCTACCATTCAAAAAGCAGATAAAATTATTGTCTTAAACAAAGGTGAAATCGTGGAAACCGGCACCCATACTGAATTACTTGAACTGGGAGGGCACTATACTCAGCTTCACCAGATGCAATTGAAAACAATGGCTATTTAAGCCGATCACTAAACCAATAAAAAAGATTACCCTGTGAAATTAAAAGTTTTAGCACTCATTCTATTTATCCCATTCATCAGTTTAGCTCAAGAAAGAGGAGTAGGAATTCGACTTGGAGAACCTTTATCCATCACCTACAAGGACTTTATCAGTGATTACATTTCTATTGAAGGAATGATAGGAAGCGCTGGAGTCAACGGTGCAAGTTATTATCAGAAGGATTTTGAAAGTAACCCGCCTGCATCCAATGCCTTTTACATAGGTCATTCCGTTTCAAAAGGCGTTTCTTTCAACGTCAGATCTGCCTATCATGAGGATTTTACAGATAGTTTTGGAATCACTCAAGGGTATTTATTGGCCTATGGTGGGGCGGGTATTCAATTGAGAACTACCAAGGTGAATTACAGCTATGAGGTAAATCAGGTTTCCAATGGAAATCTTAGAACGGAAAACCGAACGAATGTAGACTTTGGACCCGAGGCATTTATAGGTTCTGAATATTATTTCTCAGACCTTCCTATGAATGTCTTTGCGGAATTTGGCCTTTTTCTGGAGTTATTAGACAGAGTTGGACACATGAAAGCCCAAGGCGGGATCGGAGTCCGTTACCTATTCTAACCATGAGCAAGAAAATTGGCATAGGAGCCATTGCATTAGTAGCTATTATTATTGCTGGCTATTGGGGCTTTGATCAATTGGGAGGAAACACTCCTATAGAAATTAGTGTAATTGAGAACCACCCTCCTACCTTAGTAGGCATTCATTTTCGAGGAACTCCACAGGATCCCGTGTTAGAGAGAGCTTTTAAAAGTGTAGAAGCCCAAAAAGGTTTGCATCCGGGAAGCTCCTTGCATACCATTTATTACAGTGAACCTGCAGGGAAGCTAGATACTATGGAAGTGTTTATTGGGATTGATCAAAAATTACCCATTGAAGACTTTGAAGTAATGGATTTCAAGGAAACTAGCTTCTTGTTAGCTTCTATTAAAAGCAACAAATGGGTGATGCCCAACCCCACAACGGTACAGAAAAAATTGAAAGAATATGCCCTCCAGCATGACATTCAGTTAACTGGGGTCTTCATCGATAAAATCGTATCAAAATCCGAAGTTCAGGTAATTGCTCCCATCCAATCAATCAACTAATTAGTTTTTTTAACAAAGATCGGTCAATAATTTCACCAACCCCAGCACAGTTATTGCCGTGAAAAGAACTATGTTCCAACTAAACCACATAAAAATTAGAAAATTAACTGCCATTCTTGGACTTTTTGTTCTTTTATCCTTTAAAGGTTATAGTCAGTCTTCTTCTGATTATTTAAATAATGTGGAGTATACAATTAGAGGTGTCCAACTTCCAACATATAAAATAATCCCTTCCTTAGTTTATATTTCAAGTAATGAACAGGATTATGTAATTGAAATAGAACAAGAAAGAGTTTATGAATATGATAACTCCAATACAATTGTAGATTCAACACTTGATTTTAAGTTTCTCGTTTCAAAATGGGTAAATATAAGGACTTCAAACGGACCTCGCGGTTCTGATTCAACCTACGAAAGAGTGCTAATAAATATTGGATATGGAAATCAAGGTGAAAAAGGCACAATAGTTGTCACAAAAGATAAAATAATTGGAACTGGTAAAATTTTATATCTGACTCCAAAAGGGTCATATGAAGTGTCAATTAATATTTTAATCTCTCCTTCAACAAATAATCTTTAATGAAAATGAATCGAACTGTTAAATACCTATTTTTCTTTATTGGACTAATCACCTTCCAAGCATGTGAAGGTCCGATAGGCCCAGAAGGCCCCATGGGTCCAGAAGGTGAGCCAGGAATAAATATATTAGGGACAACCTATGAAGTGGAAATTGACTTTACCGAATCAAATGATTACGCTGACCTATTTGAGTTTCCGGAAGACTTAATTGAAAGTGATGCAGTATTAGTTTATAGACTTTCTGGAATAGATAATGGAAGAGATGTATGGAGAATTCTTCCTCAAAACTATTTCTTCGAAGAAGGTGTTTTGATTTTTAATTTCGACTATACTATCAGTGATTTTTCTATATTCTTGGATGGCCCGCTTAACTATTCATTGCTTGGACCTGAATGGACAGATGGACAAATTTTCAGAGTTGTTGTCCTTCCTTCTGATTTTCCATCTGGAAGAATCGATTATTCTGACTATGAAAACACTATGAAAATGCTGAACATTGAAGAGTCCGACTTCATCAGAATTGACTCAAAAAATTAAACTATTACTCTAAACCAACAGATTACCACAGACAGGATTTATGTTTTACAGAGATCCTGTTTTTTTTATGTCAACATTTTTCGATGCCAAATTTAAATTGGCTGTTATCTTTGCGGCATGCAATTAAAAAATGATCTTCTGCTACGTGCTGCCAAAGGGGAACCAGTTGAAAGAACCCCAGTTTGGTTAATGCGCCAAGCGGGTAGAATACTACCAGAATATAGAGCTGTCAGAGAAAGTGTCAGCGGGTTTATTGAATTAGCACAAACACCGGAATTGGCTGCTGAAGTCACTATTCAGCCTGTGGACCATTTAGGGGTAGATGCTGCCATTATTTTTTCAGACATCTTAGTGATCCCCGAAGCAATGGGACTTCCTTATGAAATGGTGGAAAAACGAGGACCTTGGTTTTCCAACACAGTCAATAGCACAGCAGATCTAAAGAAATTAAGGATTGCAGATGGTGCCAACGATTTGAGTTACGTGATCAAAGCAATTGAAATCACTAAGAAAAACCTCAATGGCCGTGTTCCTTTGATTGGATTTGCAGGGGCTCCATGGACTATTTTTGCCTACATGGTAGAAGGTAGTGGTAGCAAGACATTTTCTAAAGCAAGACAAATGCTCTATACCCAACCTTCATTTTCGCATGAACTTTTGCAAATGATTACCGACAGCACCATCAATTATCTGCAAGCTCAAGTAAAAGCGGGAGCAGATTTAATTCAGGTGTTTGACAGTTGGGCCGGAATCTTAGGACCTAAACAATATGAAGAATTCTCCCATCTCTACATCTCTCAGATTTGCGATGCTATTACGGAGGTTCCAGTTACCGTATTTGCAAAAGGTGCATTCTTCGCAAGAGAAGAAATGGGCAATTTAAATTGTGAGACGATTGGTCTTGACTGGAATATGGGGATTGAGGAATCCAGAAAACTAATAGGAGCGAATAAAACCCTTCAAGGCAACCTAGATCCTGCTGCATTGTATGGCAACCCGGAACAAGTAAGAGCTGCTACTTTGGATATGATGGAACAGTTCCGTGGATCCAGACATATTGCTAATTTAGGACATGGTGTTTATCCGGATATAGACCCAGAAATGGTCAAAGTCTTTATCCAGACAGTCAAAGATTTTAAATAAACAGACTAACTAGAGAAAGCCCAATTCAAAAAATGAGTTGGGCTTCTTTATGTTATTCCATTACAATAAGCGAGTCTCCCACTTTTACTTTACCCAAACTTAAGGCCACCATATTTTGACCGAATAATATTTTATTGTTTTTGGTACGAAAACTTGCTAAAGTAGCGAGAGGTTCCTTTCCTTTCTTTCCAGTTTCCTGATCCACGGTAGTCAGTACACATCTAGCGCAAGGCTTAATAATACCAAACTCCACCTCTCCTATCCGTATAGAATTCATTTCATCTTCGCAAAAAGCCCTTCCTCCAGAAAAAACAATATTAGGTCTAAATCGATCCATGGGTACCGGGTCATTTAATTTGGAATTAAGTTCCTGTAAAGAAGACTGACCGATCAACAAGTAGGGCATTCCATCTGCAAAGCTTACTATTTCTCCATTTTTGGCATATTTAGGATCTACCTTTCTTTGGGTAGTTTGTGGCATTTTTACCAAAAACACCTTCATGCCCAATTTCTTTTGAAACCATTTATCATATTCGACCCCTACCTTTTCAGCAATCATCACATCATCCCATACAGTTACTTCCATTTGCTCTGAAGTAGATTTATCAAAGGGGATTCTAATCTGACTTGCTCTGTCATTTTTATCAAAAACCAGTAAAGCCTCTTTTGCCAATACGACTTGAAGAAGTGCTAATTGGGGATGCTTTCTTTGGGTAATAAATGTTCCATCTGGTGCTACTAGCATCCACCTTCTATCATGAAGAAAACCTCTTTCCTCTACCCAAGCTTCTTCTACACGAACTCCTCCCAAGGATTTAATTGGATAAATATAAATATCCTGAATTGCGAGATTTAATTGCATCCTTAAAAATAAGGGAGTTCTCTAGGAAAGAACAGTTTATCCCAAATATTTTCCAATAGAAAAGCCAGAAATATTGGATTTAAAAAACTGCCAGCAAAAAGGTATAATATCAAACTGAGCATTCAATTGGATCAAAACTGTTCCAATCAAAAACACCAAAATCCACCTTAATCGCTCCTTATTTCCCTTAAAAAAGTTCTTCATTCTATTAAATAGATGCACTTGTCTAGAAAAAGGTTGCAAC
The DNA here is from genome assembly GCF_900129785.1 of Algoriphagus halophilus. Lineage (NCBI taxonomy): Bacteria > Pseudomonadati > Bacteroidota > Cytophagia > Cytophagales > Cyclobacteriaceae > Algoriphagus > Algoriphagus halophilus. Next base: position 19,896 of record NZ_FSRC01000003.1, on the reverse strand, counting down.
ATGAATTCATAAAAATGAAGAATCTGTCATAATTGGAAGATTTATCTATTCATAGTGACACTTCTGTAAAAAATCAGAATTGGCACTGCCAACAATTCTGACAAACTGACACAAATCCCTTAGTTTTTTGCAATGGCACATCCCTTGAAGAAAGGAGCTTGTAATAATTTGAAAAAACTTAAATAGATATAATTATGGGAAAAATTATCGGCATTGACTTGGGTACCACCAACTCCTGCGTAGCCGTAATGGAGGGTAATGAGCCTGTAGTCATCCAAAACAGCGAAGGGAGAAGAACCACTCCATCAATTGTGGCTTTTCTTGACAATGGAAACGGAGAACGCAAAGTAGGTGATCCTGCAAAACGTCAAGCAATCACTAACCCTGCTAATACGATTTCATCTGTAAAAAGATTTATGGGTAAAAAATTCTCTGAAGTTTCTGAAGAGAAAAAACATGCCTCTTATAAAGTCGAAAAAGGATCAAACGACACGATTGTAGTTAAAATCGGTGACAGATCTTATACTCCTCAAGAGCTTTCCGCAATGATTCTTCAAAAAATGAAGACCACTGCAGAAGACTTTTTGGGACAAGAAGTTACTGAAGCAGTAATTACCGTACCTGCATATTTTAATGACTCTGAGCGTCAGGCTACGAAAGAAGCTGGACAGATTGCAGGCCTTGAAGTAAAAAGAATTATCAACGAGCCTACTGCTGCTGCATTGGCTTATGGTATGGATAAAAAGAATCAAGACATGAAAATTGCCGTGTATGACCTTGGTGGTGGTACATTTGATATTTCAGTCTTGGAACTTGGTGACGGTGTTTTCGAAGTGAAGTCTACCAACGGTGATGTTCACTTAGGTGGAGACGACTTCGACCAAGTAATTATCAACTGGTTAGCAGATGAATTTAAAAGCGAAGAGCAAATTGATCTAAGACAAGATCCAATGGCACTTCAGAGATTGAAAGAAGCTGCTGAGAAAGCTAAAATCGAACTTTCAAGTTCTTCATCTACAGAGATCAACTTGCCATATATCACAGCGACTCAATCAGGTCCTAAGCACTTGGTAAGAACTCTAAGCAGAGCAAAATTTGAGCAACTTTCTGAAGATCTTGTAAGAAGATCTATGGAGCCTTGTAAAAAAGCATTGGATGATGCTGGATTAAGTCCATCTGACATTGATGAAGTTATCTTGGTAGGTGGATCTACAAGAATTCCTAAAATCCAAGAAGAAGTTGAGAAGTTCTTTGGCAAGAAACCTTCTAAAGGAGTAAACCCTGATGAGGTGGTAGCAATTGGAGCTGCAATCCAAGGTGGTGTATTGACTGGTGAAGTAAAAGATGTGTTGCTACTTGATGTGACCCCTCTTTCTTTAGGAATCGAAACAATGGGTGGAGTATTCACCAAATTGATCGAATCTAACACCACGATCCCAACCAAGAAATCAGAAGTGTTCTCTACAGCTGCTGACAATCAGCCAGCGGTAGATATCCACGTCCTTCAAGGTGAAAGACCAATGGCTAAAGACAACAGAACAATTGGTAGATTCCAACTTACTGATATCCCGCCAGCTCAAAGAGGTGTTCCACAAATCGAAGTAACCTTTGATATTGATGCCAACGGTATTCTAAATGTGTCTGCAAAAGATAAAGGAACTGGTAAAGAGCAAAAGATCAAAATTGAAGCTTCATCTGGACTTTCTCAAGAGGAAATTGACAGAATGAAAAATGAAGCTGAAGCAAATGCTGCTGCAGATAAAGCTGAAAAAGAGAAGATTGAAAAATTGAATCAAGCTGACAGCTTAATCTTCCAGACTGAGAAGCAATTGAAAGAATATGGAGATAAGCTTTCCGAAGGAAACAAAACTGCCATTAATTCAGCGCTAGAAACTTTGAAGGCTGCTCATCAGTCTCAAAATGTAGAAGGTCTAGATCCAGCTATAGAAGGCTTGAATAAGGCATGGGAAGCTGCTTCACAAGAAATGTATAATGCTGCGGGTGCAGAAGGAGCTCAACCAGGTCCTGATGCCTCAGCGGGTACAGATGAAGGAACTTCTGGAGATGGAGTTTCTGATGTAGATTACGAAGAAGTTAGCGAAGACAAGAAGTAATTTTCGTCTAAACCAACTAGATACGGCATCTGTTATAGCTAACAGGTGCCGTTATTTGTTTATACTAGATTTTAAGAAATGGAACTGACAGCTGACAATAAATTAAAAAACCTGATCGTCGTAGGGGACAGAGTTTTGATTAAGCTAAAGAAACCAAATGAAAAAACCGGTTCAGGCTTATATCTCCCGCCTGGTGTTCAGGAAAAAGAGAAAGTCCAACAAGGATACATCATCAAAACAGGGCCAGGCTATCCAATCCCAATGCCCACTGAAGACCCTGAACCTTGGATGGATAAAGAAGAACCCATTAAGTATGTCCCGCTTCAAGCTAAAGAAGGGGATTTGGCAATTTTCCTATTAAATGGATCTTTTGAGGTGATTTATGGAGGTGAAAAATATCATGTTGTCCCACAAAGTTCTATACTAATGCTAGAAAGAGAACAAGAGCTATAAAAAAAGCCCGGCTAAACCGGGCTTTCGTTTTTTTATTAATGCCACCAAAACTTTTTAGGCCGCATGGACTTTGGTAATATGTAACTAGCTTTCGAACCTGTAACAGATAATTCTGGATCTTCCCAAACTTTTCTGTTCTTCGCTTTTAAGCCTTTAGGGTTGTCAACGTTCTTTCTGGTATAAACCTTAGATGTAGCTCCTGCCCTTTCCCAAACTTTAGCATTTTTAGCTTGGGGGCCTTTTAAAGATTCTGGTTGATCGTAGTACACTACTTGTATTGAATTCCTGGTCCTATCTGATACTTTCGCATTTTTTGCTTTAGGGCCTGTAACACTCTGTGAATAAGATGCAACAGCAATAAACATGGCCGCTATAATTAAAAACGGTCTTTTCATCGATCTACATTGGTTGATTTCAAATAATATACTCAAAACCAATCTTTTTGTTTCAATCCAACAATATATTTTACACGAAATTGACCATAATCAAAAATTATATTTCAATATTAACCAAACCAACCAGTCAATTCTTTTATTATATTTCGTTTTAAAAACAACCGATTTTTTATCTTTCAATCTAACTTATACAAATAGAAGGTATTATTCTACCCTCTATGACCCAGATTTTATCCATAAAACAAAAAAACCGGAGTGAAAATCACCCCGGCTTTATTGACAATAGACCCTGTTTATTTTTTAGAAAGCAAATACTGCTGCCAACAGAAATGATGACAAACTTTTACTTCCTGCTAGATCTTTATTAAGGAAATAATCTTCCTCACTCATAGTATCTAATCTAATTTCTGGAATCAAGGTTAAGTTATTTCCAATCTTCGCATTTCCTGAAAGAGTTAAAGCAAATACATTTCCATCTCCATCTGGATCTGTTCCTACTACACCTTCTAACCCATTGTTGAATACACTAAAATACTCTCCTCTAAGACCAATTGCAAAATTCTCGGAAGCAGAAGCCTGTAAATAACCCGCAAATCCATAAAACCCTGCATTATTATCTTCTAGAGAGAATATATCTGCCCCATCAAACTCTTCTCCTCCACTTGTAGAGTTATAGGTAGTATTTACTCCAAGATACCAAACGTCTGATAAATCAAAACCTGTTGTCAAGTCCACCTGAAAGGTATTTCCATAGGAAACTTGACCCGGGATAAGATCTCCATTGTTGATCAATTTTCCATCATTGTCCCCGTAAACAAAATTCAAAAACGTGCTGCCCGACCCAGTACTATAACCTAGTTGAGCTCCAAATGTATAAGTTCCGAAGGGATTGAATTCCGTAATATCTGTCGGATTCATCACTGAAGCCATTAAAGACCATTTTTCAGATAGAGCGAAATCTGCTTTCAAACCAGTATGAGAAAATGGACCGTAAGAGAACATGTAAGAAGTAGAGTAGTTGAAATTCCCTGTTGGGGAAATCACTTCATACCCTAAGAATGTATTGAAGTTACCAAAGGTCAAGGTGACTGCATCAGACACATTCCAGTATACATACAATTGGTTAATAATTTGAGAACTACCCGCCATGCCTCCTGCATATAGTGGAGAACCGAAAACAGCATCTTCACCTCTTGGACCAAATACCAAGTCTGCAACAGCACCTACTTTTTCTCCCTCATAGGTAGCAATAATATTTGCCATACCTAGAGAAAATCCAGGAAGGTTACCAAAAGATGAGGCAGGAGCCTGAAAATTCTCGCCTTTATTAGGCGCACCAAAGTTAGTTCTGAAATAAGCGTCTACAGAACCTGAAAAAGAGAATTTAGATGGCTCTTTTTCTTCTTCCACAATAATTACATCCTGTCCAAAACTTACAGTAGAGACAAAGAACATCCCTGCCAATATTAGTAGATTAATATTTTTCATTTTAATTTTAAATGTTGGTTAATAAATAGATAGTTGACCATACAGGCCTTCGGGACCGGAAAGAGAGTCGCGTTTTTTTCCGATCGAAGGCTTTTTTTTATTCGTCGTAAACGATAGTATATCCACGAATACCATGTTCATGAGAATCAAGACCACTTTTCTCATGCTCTTCAGAAACTCTGATACCTACGGTAACTTTTAGTACATAGAAGATGATGAAAGCAGAAATAAATGCTGTTGCACCGCAAATCAACACGCCGATCAATTGTGTAATAAATGAATGCTCTGGATTTGTAGAAAAAATACCAACTGCTAAAGTACCCCAAACACCACAAGTTAAGTGAACGGATACAGCTCCAACTACATCATCTAATTTTAAACGGTCTAATAATACTGCAGAAAGTACTACCAAAATTCCAGCAATAAAACCTACAATAACCGCTGATCCAGGATTGATCACATCAGCACCTGCCGTAATACCAACTAGGCCAGCAAGCACTCCGTTCAAAACCATCCCAAGGTCCAATCTTTTGAACACAAAGTATCCTGCAAGGAAACCTCCCATGCCACCAGCACAAGCTGCAAGACATGTTGTCACCAAAACAAAAGACACTAAAGCCGGATCAGCTGAAAGCACGGAGCCTCCATTAAACCCAAACCATCCTAACCAAAGAAGGAAAACACCAATAACAGCTAATGGAACAGAAGCACCTGGCTTATCTACTGTTTTTCCATTTACATATTTACCGATTCTTGGACCTACAAGGATCACACCTGCCAATGCACCCCATCCTCCAACAGAGTGAACCAAAGTACTACCTGCAAAATCATAGAAGCCCATTGCATCAAGAGCACCACCTCCCCATTTCCAACTTCCGATAATAGGATAAACAATTCCTACAAAGAATAAGGTAAAGACCAAATAAGCCCAAAGCTTCACACGCTCAGCAATGGCACCAGACACAATAGTAGCAGCTGTTGCAGCAAACATTGCTTGGAACAAGAAATCTGTCCAGTAAGTATACCCTGCATCAGCATAATCCGCAGTCACATCGGCATCTCCAGGAGAAAACCAAAACATGCTCCAGCCTGAAGCATCAAATCCAAACCATCCTGGAGTCTCAAATCCTGGATACATTAAATAGAACCCTGCTACTGCATAGGTCAAAATTCCAAGAATCGGAGTAATCGTATTCTTGAAAAGGATGTTTACTGTGTTTTTGGCTTGACCAAAACCAGCTTCAACGCCTGCGAAGCCCAAGTGCATAATGAACACGAGAGCTGTAGAAAGCATCATCCAAACATTGTTTGTAGTGAGGATGTTTTGCGTTAAGGTCGCAGAAACATCCATTGTCGCGGCCGCATCTTGGGCCAACAGGGGTGCGAAATACATCATAGGTTTTATAGAAATTTTGAATTGATTTTCAGAATTTAATATAGGTTTGAAGAGAATTCTCAAATCGAATGTAAACAGATTAATACCAATAAAACAAATTGACATTTTCAAAAAATGACATATTTAGTAAGATAGTTGGGTGATTTTTGAGCCTTTTTTTAATGATTTTGCAAAAAATACCTTGTTTTCAATGTTTTTTACACCCTATAGGGTAAAAGAATAATATTTGGAAAATATGCGCTTTATTCTTCGAAAACGATTTCTAAAACAGGGTTTTGGAATATTGTTAATTTTTTAGCTATAAAAACAATATTTTATTTTAAAAAAATATAAAAAACAATATTTTAATATATTTCTCTCGTTTTACAAAAAATATAAAAATTCACTTTTTACATTTTTTTTTAACCGATCAACCACAAAAACTACCGTTTCTTTTAAAAATAGGATAAAATCAAACCACCCTTTCACAAAAAAACCGGAAAAAATCCGGTTTTTACTAAAATTTGAAACTAGAAGTAATTCTATCTCCCTAATTGGGCATATTCCTTTGCAAAATAGGTTAGAATAATCTTAGCTCCTGACCTTTTAATACTGGTCAAAATCTCTAACATAGCTCTTTCCCCGTCCAGCCATCCTCTTTCTGCTGCCGCTTTCACCATACTATATTCACCAGATACATTATAAGCAGCTATAGGTAGAGGATAATTATCACTTAATAGCTTGATGATATCCAAATAGGACAATGCTGGTTTCACCATTAAAAAATCCGCACCCTCTTCCATATCCAAATCTGCTTCGATCAAAGCCTCTTTAGAATTTGCATAATCCATTTGGTATGTCTTTTTATCCCCGAATTTGGGAGCAGAATCAAGAGCATCCCGAAAAGGGCCGTAAAATGCACTGGCATATTTAGCAGTATAAGACATAATAGAGGTATCCGTGAAACCATGTTCATCTAAAAGGTCTCTTATATATCCTACCCTTCCATCCATCATATCAGAAGGGCCTAGAATATCCACTCCAGCGTCAGCTTGTGCCAAAGACATTCTCCCCAATACTTCCAAAGTTTCGTCATTCAGCACTTTTCCGTCTTTCACAATTCCGTCATGTCCATCACTACTATAAGGGTCCATAGCCACATCAGACATCAAGCAAACTTCAGGGAACTGCTTTTTAATTTCCCTCAAAGCTTTTAAATAAAATGTTTCGGGATTGAAACTTTCACTGGCTTTTGCATCCTTCAATTCTTCCGGGTAAGCAGGAAACACATCAAAGGAGGATATTCCAAGTTTTAAACAGGATTCAATCTCCGAAAGCATGGTATCAATAGAGTACCTGAAAATCCCTGGCATGGAATCTACTGCTACTTTTTTCCCTGTCCCAGAAACTAGAAACAAAGGAAGAATCAAATCCTTCACTGAAACAGAGGTTTCTTCCACTAAACTTCGAACCACCTCAGATTTTCTATTTCTTCTTGGTCTTCTTTGCATGTTATTCAAATAATTCATTTAAATGAGCTAAATCCAGCCCTAAATAATCCTCTATATAATAGTGACATGCTGGAAGCTCCTCTTTAGAATGGCTAGACAACACCCCTACTACCTTCATTCCTGCATTTAATCCAGCACTTGCTCCCGAGAAGGAGTCCTCAAAAACCAAACAATCTGATGGGGCAATACCTAAATTATAAGCAGACTTTAAATATACTTCTGGGTCAGGCTTATGTTTTGAAACATCTTCTGAAGCCAACTGAGAATTCATCAAGTTTGAAATATCCAGTGTATTGATAATTAAATCCAGATTCGCCCTTGGGGCTGAAGTAGCTACCGCAGTAGGCAAGCTTGATTTTTTTAAACTTTGGAAGAAAGGCATAAAGCCAGGAATTGGATCTACTTCTGTTTTATAGATCTCCCGAAACAAACTCTCTTTTTCATCTTCTAAAATAGCCAATTCCTCCCCTTCGACCTTTCTCCCCAGGAAATGACTCAATATGTAGCCATTATTCTTCCCGTACATATGTTCTTGATATTCTTCCTCGGAGGGATTCAAATTTCTCTTGGCGAAGAATTGCTGAAACGCGACAGAATGATATGGGTTGGTGTGACAAATGACCCCATCCATATCGAAAATCACTGCTTTAAGCATAGTTATTTCTTGAATTCAGTAATTGTTTTCTCAATGATGTCACAGCATTCATGAATTTGCTCTTCGGTCATTACTAAAGGAGGAGCAAATCGAATAATATTTCCATGAGTAGGTTTTGCCAGAAGCCCATTATTCTTTAGCCCAATGCAAATATCCCATGCCGTTGAACTTTCTTCAGTATCATTGATTACTACCGCATTCAACAAACCTTTCCCTCTAACAAGTTTCACCAAATCCGATTTTTCAACCAGTTTTTGCATTCTGTTACGGAAAACTATACCGAGTTTCTCCGCATTTTCAGCCAAACTTTCATCTTTTACTACATCCAAAGCCGCCATAGCAACTTTGGTTCCTAAAGGATTACCTCCATAGGTAGAGCCATGCTGCCCCGGCTTGATGACATTCATGACCTCATCATCGGCAAGAACTGCAGAAACAGGGTAGAATCCTCCAGAAATAGCTTTTCCCAAAATAACCATATCAGGACGCACATTTTCATGATCTACCGCCAACATCTTACCTGTTCTTGCAATGCCAGTTTGGATTTCATCCGCAATAAATAAGACCTTCTTATCCGCACAGGCATCCTTAGCGTTTCTCAAGTATCCAGCTGATGGCACATAAACACCAGCCTCACCTTGTATTGGTTCTACCAAAAAAGCAACTACGTCAGGATCCTGAAGTGCTGCTTTCAATGCATCAATATCATCATAGGGAACTTTAATAAAGCCTGGGGTATATGGTCCAAAGTTTTTCCTAGCAGTTTCATCATTAGAAAAGGAAATAATCGTGGTTGTTCTACCATGAAAATTATTCTCTGCCACAATGATTTTGGCTTGTTGTTCATTTACACCTTTGCGCTCATACCCCCATTTTCTAGCGATTTTAATGGCAGTCTCGACACCTTCCGCTCCCGTGTTCATCGGCAGCACCTTGTCATACCCAAAAAATTCCGTCAGGTATTTTTCAAATGGCCCTAAAACATCATTATGAAATGCTCTGGAGGTAAGAGTCAAAATCCCTGCTTGTTCAATCAACGCATTCTTAATTCTTGGATGACAATGGCCTTGGTTAACTGCTGAATACGCAGAAAGAAAATCATAATATTTTTTCCCTTCCACATCCCAAAGGAAAACACCTTCTCCTTTAGCCAAAACAACAGGTAATGGATGATAATTATGAGCACCATACTTCTCTTCTAATTCAATTGCCTGAGAGCTAGATGTGATTGTCTGCATGTTTTTCTTATTTTTGTATCCTGAATTGTGATCTCTTATCAGCAAAAATAGGATAATTGGCTGTACCTCTAGGCATGAAACCAGAAAAGAACACTCAAAATACCCCTAATTTAACTTCGGAAGATTATTATTTCAACGAAGAAGGCTTGATGGTATTCACAAAACACTACCACTTAAAAAGGGGATACTGCTGCGGAAACGGGTGTAAACACTGCCCTTACCCAAAAGGTTGAATTAAAAGGGAATAATTTTAAATTCCTTTGTTGTTAATTCCCAAAAAGTTCCGATATTTGCAGACTCATTACAGAAACGCATACAAATTACGATACTATATCATGGCAAAAGTTTGTGACATTACCGGAAAAAGACCTCGCGTAGGAAACAACGTGTCCCATGCAAACAACAAAACGAAGCGTAGATTCTATCCAAATCTTCATAAGAAGACTTTCTACGTTCCAGAAGAAGACGCATGGATCACACTTAAAGTGTGCACTAAGGCATTGAAGACTATCAACAAAAAAGGTATCTCTGCAGTTTTGAAAGAAGCTCAGGATTCTGGCATGATCGTAATCAGATAATCAAAGTCACGACCTTAAAATTTACACGAAGATGGCTAAGAAAGGAAACAGAGTACAAGTGATTTTGGAATGCACGGAGCATAAGACTTCAGGCATGCCAGGTACTTCAAGATATATCACTACCAAGAACAGAAAGAACACAACTGAAAGATTGGAGTTGAAAAAATTCAACCCAATTCTGAAGAAGGTTACTGTTCATAAAGAAATTAAGTAAATCAGCTCAGGATTATTCCTGTAAAACGAAAAAGATATGGCTAAGAAAGTAGTAGCAACCCTGAAGAAAAAAGACGGTGTAACATACGCTAAAGTCATCAGAGCTGTAAAGTCTGATAAGACTGGTGCTTATACATTCAGAGAAGAAATGGTTCCTTCCACCTCGGTACAGGAAACTTTAAGCAAATAATTGCCTAGTGCATCTTCATGCATTTAAGTCCCTCTGGTCAAAGGTCAGCAGGGACTTTTTCGTTATATTCCGTTTTTAAAACAATCACTATGGGAATTTTTGGTTTCTTTTCTAAAGACAAGAAAGAAAGCCTGGATCAAGGCTTGCAGAAATCTAGCGAAAACATCTTTTCCAAACTCAGCAAAGCAGTAGTTGGGAAGTCAAAAGTTGATGAAGAGATTTTAGATGAATTGGAAGAAATCCTCATCACCTCTGATGTCGGAGTCGACACCACGATCAAAGTTATTCGAAGAATTGAAGAACGAGTAGCAAGAGACAAATACGTCAACACAGAGGAACTCGATAAGATTCTTAAAGAAGAGATTTCAGGCCTGCTAGAAGAAAACAATTCGCAGGATTTACTGGATTTCGAAATTCCAGAAGGAAAGAAACCCTATGTGATCATGGTGGTGGGTGTAAATGGAGTCGGAAAGACCACAACCATTGGTAAATTGGCCAACCTTTTTAAATCAGCTGGGAAATCCGTAGTTCTGGGCGCCGCAGACACTTTTAGAGCTGCAGCAGTTGATCAATTGATTTTATGGGGTGAACGAGTAGGTGTTCCAGTGATATCACACGGAATGAATACAGATCCTGCCTCAGTAGCTTTTGATGCCGTAAAAAAAGGAGTAGATAGCCAAGCAGATGTAGTAATTATTGATACCGCCGGTAGATTGCACACCAAAGTCAATTTGATGAACGAATTGGGAAAGATCAAACGTGTCATGCAAAAGTTTATTCCTGATGCACCTCATGAGATTTTACTGGTTCTAGATGGCTCCACCGGGCAAAATGCCTTTATTCAAGCCAAAGAATTCACCAAAGTAACAGAGATTACTTCCCTTGCAGTCACCAAACTGGATGGCACCGCAAAAGGAGGGGTTGTAATCGGTATTTCTGACCAATTCAAAATCCCAGTGAAATACATCGGAGTAGGTGAAAAAATGACCGATTTACAATTGTTCAATAGAAAAGAATTTGTTGACTCGTTGTTTACAAAAAAATAAAAAATCTTCTCTTGCCGTATTCAACCTCAGAGCTATCTGAGGTTTTTTTTGCTATAACTATAACCATTTCAATAATTTTACCGTAATTTAATATGATATCATTTTAACATCATATTGAAATGGAAAAAATAAGCAAACCAAACTCAGGATACATTTTTATCCTTTTAGATCTAGCGCTGATAGTAACCACTATTTTCGCTTTCGTTAACGATCTTCCTTTAGTGGGAGCAGCGTCAGTTTTAATATCAATTCTTATAATACCAGGGTTTTTCATTGTGGAACCGAATAAAGCAATGGTTTTGCTTCTTTTCGGAGAATACAAGGGAAGTGTTAAAGCCAATGGATTCTATTGGGTAAATCCATTTATGACCAAAAAGAAAATCTCACTTCGAGTGAGAAACTTTGAAAACAAGCCTGTCAAGGTAAATGATAAAATCGGTAACCCCGTACTGATCGGTACTATCGTTGTTTGGCAAGTGGAAGACACTTTCAAGGCAACTTTTGATGTAGATGATTATGAAAACTTTGTTCACCTTCAGTCAGATGCGGCTATCAGAAAAATGGCAGGACTTTATCCATATGACAATTTTGAGGATGAAGAGGCTGAAATCACCTTACGCTCCGGGGTAGAGGATGTCAACCATTCGCTAGAGCAAGAAATCAGTGAAAGACTACATCATGCAGGAATTAAAGTGATTGAAGCCCGAATTTCTCACTTGGCTTACTCCTCAGAAATTGCATCTGCCATGCTTCAAAGACAACAAGCTACTGCGATAGTTGCAGCTCGTCAGAAAATAGTGGAAGGAGCAGTAGGAATGGTAGAAATGGCTTTGGAAGACTTAAAGCTGAAAGATATTATTGAATTTGATGATGAAAAAAAGGCTGTCATGGTCTCTAATTTAATGGTTGTGCTTTGCTCAGATAAAAGTGCTAGCCCTGTTCTAAATGTTGGTACACTACATCAATAACAATGGGTAATCGGGTTTTCAAAGAAGAACAAACTTACCGTGGGACCTGGATCATGTATTTGATCCTGCTCTTCGAATTACCCACGGTAGTTCTCCTTATCGTCCTTTATTTCAATGCCGAGGATAAGACCGAAATTGGAATGGGTTTAACATTTGTAATGATAACGCTAGTCCTTATCCTAATTTTCATCTCAAGTTTAAAACTTGAAACAAGAATTGATGATTTTGGGGTTTCATTTCGGTATTTTCCCTTTGTTCGAAGTTGGCGGAAAATAGAAAAAAGCAACATTCTGTCCATCAAAGTGATTAATTATAGTCCTCTGACAGATTATGGAGGATGGGGCCTGAAGGGAAATAAAACCGCAAAAGCCTATAGTATTTTGGGTACTGAAGGAATTTTGATTGATACAGGCGAAAAAAAGAAAATAATGATAGGTACATCTAAAGCTAAAGAGCTTAGATCGTATTTAGAAAATTGGAAGGAGGTATAGAGTATGGCTGGGAAAAAGGCCTTTGCGCTGAGACTGGATGAAAAAATGATGAAGGCAATAGAAAAATGGGCATCCGATGAATTTAGAAGCACCAATGGTCAATTGGAATGGATTGTTAGGGAGGCTTTAAAGAAAAATGGAAGACTTCCAAAAAATGAAAATTAGTAAATCTGACCCTTGAGTTTGAATTTTTAATCAAAAAATCGGCCTAGGTAAAGAATTGAATTTCAACACTACACGATATTTCTAATTTCATTGTTCAAGTTCAGGTATATAAAGTAATTCCTTGTTTTCAAAATCATAAAGAGTCAATGCTCTGAGTTCGTAGTATGCCATCCAATAATCTTTTAATGAATTAAAAAAAGCTCTCTTGTTAGTGTCTTTTTCATTCTGGGCAATATTCAAATCAGAAATGGTTACATTCCCTGTCTGATACCTATTTAAAGCGATTTGATATCTTTTTTCGGCTACTTCATCTGATTTTTTGGTTACTTCAATCCTATCTCGAATCATCAAGAAATTCCTGACTTTAGTAAAAATCTCTTGTTCAAAATTGATCCTCTCCTGCTCCACTTCATATTCGGTCAATTGTTGATTCGCCAATGCTTGTGACATCCTAGCCTTATTTCTACCCCAATCCAAAATAGGAACTGAAATCCCTAGATTTACCAATGCTTGCGTATTGGGGTTATCATAAATACCTCCCCAAGTCAATGCTGCATTGTTGTATCCATAACTCGCATTTAAATTCATGGAGAGTCTTTGACCTTTAGCATTGGCAACATCCGCCTCCGATTCAAGCATTCTCCTTTCAAAGCCCAAGGCTTCAGACCGATGCTGAAAAGCATAATTGATCGCTTCAGCAATATCTACATTCAAATCCGGGATCTCATTTGGCGAAAGCAATTTGATCTTGGCATTTTGATTTAACCCTATGTAAGAATTTACTGCCAGAGAAGATCGCTCAAGGTCTAACTGTGCCTGAGCCAAATCCTGTTTTGCTTGCAGCGTTTGTAACTCCACTTGTAATAATTTATCCTCGAAAGTGGCCCCTATTTCATACCGTTTTTTCTCGATAGAATAAATGTTCTCGGTATTGGCTAGATTCTTAGATGCTATTTCAAAATTCACTTGGGCAATTAAATAATCAAAAAATAGCTCCGTAACCATCATCGAGATTCTTTCAGCCTCTTCTACGAATTCTCGTTTACTTTCTTCAAATAATAAAGGTTGAATCTTTTTATCCCACTTATAAGGATTATAGGCGAAAATAGGTTGTGACAAACTCACATTCAAAGGAATCCCTGACCAGCTTGTTTGAACATCATTGTCTCCAGCTAAAAAATTATCAAATCGATTGGTAGAAGTATTCACCGAGACAGTCCCTCCCGTGGGCGCAATTACTTGTTGCAAACCCAAGCCCACATCAATAAAGTTTTGATTTACCTCTCTAAACTGAATGGATCCATCTGGTTGCTCCACATTGTTAAAAGCTTGAGAATAAGAAGGAATATTTCCATTAAGCCTCAATTGGGGATTATAATTTGATCTAAAGAACCTATACCCCCAATACCTGTTTTCTCTTCTAGTTTTTGCCCTTAAAGAGGCAGGTGACTGATCTTTTGCCCTTTGGACCATTTCCTCCAACGAATAAGTAATCGAGTCCTGTGCCTTAGATTGGGGAGAGATCAAGAAGGTCAATGCAAAAAAAGTAAAACCAAGTAATTTAGAAGAAAAGGGAAAGTCCATAGAATAATTATTGAGGAATCAGGTTTAAAAAGAGTTCAACTAAAATAATGATAGTTTAATGGGATGCAAAAGACATTTTGGGCTCAAATGCTAAAACTTCCTAAAGAGTTAAAAGAATAGTTAGAACTGGGCTACTAGCACAACATTGAGTAACTTGCGGCTTTAATAAGAATAGAATGAAGCCCATCATCAGTTTTGTCATCCGGTACATTCCAAGACCTATTTTACAAAAAGTAAGTCCATTGGTCATGAAGTTTTTTGCCCAACTCAATAAGGGAACCGATGTCAATTGCCCAGTATGCGATCATAGCTATAAAAAATTCCTACCATATGGGAGAGTAGCCAGGGAAAATGCGTTATGTCCTAACTGTTTAGCTTTAGAAAGGCATCGACTGATGTGGTTATTCCTTCAAAACCGAACAAATTTCTTTTCAGCTCCTTTGAAAGTCCTTCATATTGCTCCCGAACATTGTTTCATTGATCGATTTGAAGCTTTACCCAACCTGGAATATATTACAGGGGATATTGAATCCCCTCTTGCCAAAGTAAAAATGGACGTTCATCAAATACCTTTTGAAGACGATTCCATTGATGTGGTATTTTGTAATCATGTGATGGAACATGTGGAAGATGACATAAAAGCTTGTTCCGAGATTAATAGGGTATTGAAGAAAGATGGATGGGGAATCATTCAATCTCCTGTATATGACTTACCTGAAACCCTCGAAGATGCAAGTATTACTGACCCAGCAGAAAGAGAACGTATTTTTGGCCAGCGGGACCATGTCAGAAAATATGGAAATGATTATGCCGCAAGACTAAGAAAATCAGGGATAGAAATTGAGGAAAACAATTATGTAAAGGATCTTTCCGAGGAAGTCATTAAAAAATACGCTTTACCGGAAAAAGAAATCATATTTGTGTGTAAGAAGGGGCTTTAACCCTTAATCGCTTTTTTAAGCCACTCTACAATTAGACCTGTGCCATAGGAACATAATTGAGTGAATGAGGTAAATAAACTCAGCCCCCCCACCAAAAAAGACTTATAACGTATACTTGCTGATATAAATACAGCCATAGACCATCCAAACAGTAACAGCAATTGACCATAAAATACAGGAAATTGGAAAATCCCTGTGAATACTATACTGATCAAAAAGATTAAAAATAGACTTGGTAGCCAATGAACCAGCTTGATGGCATCGGGGTGAAATCTTGACACGTTCACTCTATTTCTACCAAAAGAAAATGCTTGTTTAGCAAAAGAAGCTAAGGTGTTCTTCCTCTTATGAAACACAAAAGCCTCTTCCACCAATTCCAATTGAAATCCTGCATTTTTTATTCGGATACTCCATTCTATATCCTCTCCTTGATTGGGATCCAAAAACCCTTGCGTAGATTCGAAAACAGTACGGGAAACCCCCATGTTAAAACCTCTAGCCTGGTACTTGGCAGGATCCTTTAATTTTCCCCTGATTCCACCAGTAGTCCAAAAAGAAGTCATCGCAAAATCCATTGCTTTCTGTAGGGGATTGAAATCACTATCAGCTGCATCAGGACCTCCGAAAGCATCTAGGTTTCTATCCAATATAGCCACTTTAAGCAGCTTTAAGTAGTTATTGGGCAATAAGACATCAGAATCCAGAATTACAAAAAAATCTCCCTTTGCCAATCGCATTCCCTCATTTCGCGCAAAACCTTGGCCTTGGTTTTCTCCAAAATGATATTGGATATGAAGTTTATTCTGGTACTGATCGACTACCCTTTTTGAAGTAATAGATGAACCATCATCCATGACAATCACTTCAAAATCCTGCTCTGTTTGATGAACCAAACTAGATAATAGATCTGCAAGTTCTTCAGGACGGTTATAAACCGGTATGACAACCGAGAAAAACATCAGTAGTCAAAATTAAGCTCTTCGTCTATTTTATACTCGGCCTCTTTGGACTGATTAGAAGTCATCAACTCTGCAATAAATCCAGTCACAAATAATTGAACTCCTATAATTAATGCAACCAACGCTAAAAAGAACAGGGGTTGCTCGGTAATCTCACGTACCTCTAACCCTTTACTTAGTCCATAGACCTTTTGAAATATAAGCCAGCAAGTAATTACAAAGCCCGAAAAAAATGATAAAGAGCCTAATAATCCAAAAAAGTGCATAGGCTTCTTTTTATATCGATGTACAAAAGAAACTGAAATTAAATCTAGAAACCCATTGAGAAAGCGCTCAATACCAAACTTGGAATACCCATATTTTCTGGCCTGATGTTGAACAATCTTCTCACCTATTTTGGGGTAGCCATTCCATTTTGCAAGCAAGGGAATGTATCTGTGCATTTCACCATAGATATGAATATTCTTCACGACCTTTATTCGATACGCCTTTAGTCCACAATTAAAATCATGTAATTTAATTCCAGATATCCATCTTGTGACGGCATTAAAAAATCTAGAAGGTATCGTCTTTGTTATGGGGTCATGTCTTTCTTTTTTCCAGCCGGAAATAACATCAAAACCACCTTCTTTGATCAAGGTATATAATCCTGGGATTTCATCTGGACTATCTTGTAAGTCCGCGTCCATGGTAATTACGACCTCTCCAGATACTTTTTGAAATCCTGCATCCAAGGCCGCGGACTTTCCATAATTCCTCGTGAAATTTAACCCTTTGACAAATTCATTCTTTTCGGATAATCGATTAATGACAGACCAAGAGTCATCTGTACTACCATCATTGACAAAGAGTATCTCATAAGAAAAGCCGTGGTCATCCATGACACGGCTAATCCATTGAGTTAATTCATTCAGAGATTCCTCTTCGTTAAATACAGGAACGACTACGGAAATTTGAGGCATATTTTAATAATCCAGAGACTTATCTCTTTTTTTGAGAATAGCAGCTAAAATTAATGCAATAATAGCGTAGATAATAATCCCTATTCCAAAACTGGTCAATTGACCTTTTAAGGTAAATTGATTGGTAGTGTTTGCTCTCATTTCTTCCAGTTGGCCTGGAGGAAGTGAATCAGGAGAAGCTCCAAAATTCTCCATCATTTTTAAACTGTTTTCAAATGCTAGGTCTCCCAATACACCAGGTAAGGATGGGTCAATTACATGAAAAAGCAAAATCTGTCCAATAAGACCTATGATACCGGAAATAAGAATGGCTATAAAGCTAAAATTAAAGGCAGTCCCAAAAGTCATAAACCCACCAATTTCAGTCCTGTACTGTCTACCAAAATAGATGATCAATCCAAAAAAGACTACCAAAGCGATTAGACCAAACCAAGCGGAACCTAATAAGGTGGCATCAATAAAGTAAGCAATAAAAGTCAATGCAAGCGATATCAAGCCAATCGTTAATCCTGGTTGAATAGCCGCTTTAAAAGGAGATTGTTGCTCTTCCATAATTTTCTAGTTAGGGTTTTTTCTCAAAATAATTGAAATAATAATAGTAAAAAAAAGACCCGGTACGATTTTCCAGATAGCATCATTTAGAGCGACATCAGAAATCTCCATTTCTTTTACACTTTCAAGAGTTGCCTCGTAGGAATTATCTCCCACCTGAGAAACGATCGTTTCTTTACTTGTTACTAAAGTATCAATTTTAGAAGACTTTATTAGCTCAAAAAGAGAAGAGTCGAAAGATAAAATCAGGTAAATCCCAATAAAGGAAAGAATTGCAATAATCATATAGGCGACAAAGCCAACACTCATTCCTTCAGCAAAAGATATATAGCCATGATTAGAATAATCCTTAAAATACCGTAAAGCCAAATAAATGGAGATCGGTACGATTACATAACCGAAAATTAAATTTAAGGTAGTGGGGTCTTCATTAAAGAAGGAAAGAGTAAAAAAAGAAATAATACCTAATAATCCTCCCAACACACCAAATAGGTAAGCAGATTTGAAATACCTATTCATTGACTTTAATTAACCCTCCTTTTTGAATCACATATTTCACTTTCCCAGTGAGCTCTTTGCCGAACCACGGGGAATTAAATGAATTGGATTTATTGGACTTCCTATCAAACAACCATTTTTCATTTGGATCAAAGATCGTCCATGCTTTATTCTCTTGATCAATGATTGAAAGTGGACCTGTTGTCAATTTTTCAATCAATAATGGCCACGAAAGTTCCTCTTGAAGTTGCACCAATGCAGGTAAAAATGTTTGAAGGCCCACCATACCAAAGGAAGCCAGGTCAAATTCCATGAACTTGGAATCGAAATCCTGTGGCCTGTGATTAGAAACCATTGCATCAATGGTTCCATCTTTTAATCCTTCTATTAAAGCTTTTCTATCTGATTCACCTCTAAACGGAGGTCTCACTTTAAAATTAGCATCAAAAGACATCAGGTCTTTATCAGTAAAGAGCAATTGGTAAATAGACACATCACAGGAAATATTTAATCCCTGAGACTTCCCTTTTCGAATTAAGTCAACCCCCTTAGCAGTACTTACAGTCTGGAAATGCACTTTCCCTCCTGTGTAATTCAATATCTCCAGGTTTCTTTGAATGGCTACATCCTCTGCTAAGCTTGGGATTCCTTTCATCCCTAGCATGGTAGAGTTTTCACCCTCATGCATTTGACCAAAAATCGCCAATAAAGGGTCATACGCATGGTCAAAAAGAACTCCGTTAAATTTCTGAAGGTATTGCAGGATTTTCATGTATCGATCACCATTGGCCAGTGTCTTCGTGCCTTCACCAAATATGGTCACTCCGGACTGATGATACATGTCCAATATTTCGGTAAGATCTTCTCCTTCATTATTCTTCGTCACAGCTCCTTGCATCAAAATATTCAATGGATATTTTTTTGCCTTGTTCAGGACAAAATCTACCTCATTTTTACTTTGAATAACAGGATTAGTATTTGGTAACACCACAGCAGTCGAAAAGCCGCTACTCATCAACGTTTCACAAAGAGACTCCACCGTTTCTTTGTATTCAAAGCCCGGGTCTCCTACCATACATCTTAGATCTACCCAACCTTGGGACACCATTAATGAAGAAGCGTCTATTACTTCTGTAGGCTGTATGTTAGTGTGATCTGATGCGGGAAGAAGTTCACCTTCGTGAAAAATAAAATCCTGAGCTTCTTGAACTCCTGAAGGAGTTATCAATTTTAATCCTTGAAATAGAATTGACATGAACTTTTTTCTTTGCTACAAAACTGCAACAATATTCTAAAAATGAAAAGTAGAAATTGAATTGTATTAAACAAAAACTTCTGCGGAGATCAGCAAACCATATTCAGTTGGCTTTATCTATACAAGTTACTAGGCATCAGAATCCTCCAGAATAGATGGGATGAGGATGAACAAAAAAAGCCAGCTATCTAGCTGGCTTGAATAATGGGTGGTTCGGGTTCCTTTTCTTGGGGGCATGAAAACACAAAAGCCCTTCGGAGTGATC